>JAHIWG010000094.1 GCA_018816345.1 Spirochaetota bacterium
AGGACGGCCGGGTCCGAGAGGTCGCGCATGGCGCCCGCCCCCTCGGCGCGAATCCGCCGCATCGCGATGGCCGTATAGGCGTCGGCCCCCTTCGCATCGGAGAGGAAGGCCTCGAGCAAGGTCCTCATGACCTGCGGCCCCGCTCGGCGAGCGAGCCTGGACCACAGCGCCGCGGCCCTGCCCTCATCCCTCGCTACCGCGAAGCGGGTCTCGAAAAGGCCCTCTGGCGCGGAGGCGCGAACGACGCGCGGCGCTGGGTCGGGAGCGTTGAGGGCTTCCGCGCAGGCGCATAGGAAGCCGGGAAAGCTTCCGTCGTAGGCGAGGGTCGGCTCCGTATCCGTCACGGCGCGTCCCAGTCGAACTCTAGCTGCCGCGGAGACAGTATCCTCCCGGCCCCGTCCGCTAGCGCGGCCCTGGCATATCCGGCGTCGGGCGAAGGCGGTCTCCCTTTCCCCTGCCAGCGCGGCGCCTCGCCCGAGCACGTGACGAAGAGCGCGGCCCGTTTCATGACGACTCCCAGGGACGATAGCGCCTCCGGCCTGAGCCTGGAGGCGGACCTGGCCCGGACTATGCGGCTCGCGGAGCGCGGGCCGATGCCCGGCACCCGAAGGAGCTCGAGGTAATCGGCCGCGTTCACGTCGACGGGGAAGCGATCGAGGTTGCGTAGCGCCCACGCGCACTTGGGATCCAGTTCCGGGTCGAGGAACGGTCGCTCGGGCCCCAGTATCTCGTCGGCCCTGAAGCCGTAGAAGCGGAAAAGCCAATCGGCCTGGTAGAGCCTATGCTCCCGGAGGAGGGGAGGCCCCGGCAGGGCGGGTACCCTCGGATCCGTTCCCGCGGGGACGAAGGCCGAGTAGTAGACCCGCCTGACGTCGTAGGCCAGGTACAGGTTCTCGGCCAGCGTGAGGATCGCGGCGTCGGATTCCGGGCTGGCGCCGACCACGAGCTGAGTCGTCTGCCCCGCGGGCAGGATGGCCGAGCCGGGCTCCCGGGGCCTGAGCGCGCGGGCCGCCATGACCGAGTCGCCGCGCGCGCGCGGGGCGTTCCCGGAATAGGCCGGTCTAGGTTCCGCGGCCGCCCCCGCGACCGCGGGCAGGTCGCGGAACTCCGGCTCGCGATTCGCCGGGACGGGCGCCGCCCCGCCGTCCGCGGGCAGGTCGGGCCTCGTCATAGGCGGGGGCGCCGCGGGCAGGATGCGCCTGGGCTCGAACCCGCTCGCGCGGGCGAGGGCGCGCATCACGCCGAAGATGGCCTTAGGCTCCTTGTCGGGCGCCACGAGCGCCAGGCTCGCGGCGCTCGGCAGCTCTATGTTGACGGAGACGCGGTCGGCCCATCGGGCCGCCTCGGAGACCAGCTCCGGGGACGAGCCCGGGATGGCCTTGAGGTGGAGATAGCCGTTCCATCGCTCGCGGACCCTGAGGGTCTTGGCGACGCCGATCAGCCTCTCCATGGTGGCGTCCGGGCAACCGACGACGCCCGATGATACGAATAGGCCCTCGATATAGTTACGCCTATAGAAATCCATCGCGAGGCGCACGAGCTCCTCCGGCTCGAACCCGGCGCGCCTCACGTCGTTGGACCTGCGGTTGACGCAATAGGCGCAATCGTAGGCGCACGCGTTGGATAGGAGCACCTTAAGAAGCGAGACGCAGCGCCCGTCGGCCGCCCAGCTGTGGCATATCCCGCCCACGGCGGCGTCGCCGACGCCGCCCGGGGACGCCCTCCTCGAGCTACCCGAGGACGAGCACGAGGCGTCGTACTTGGCCGCGTCGGATAATAGCGATAGCTTATCTAATATTTCCATCCCGCCTAATTGTACTATACGAATGTTAAGCGGTCAATCGAAGAGGCGAATTTGTGTTTCGCGGCGGGTTCCTATTAAGAATTTATCCGTAGCGTGCTAATATCCGTTTTATGCCTATAGATTATTGACGACATGCCGGCTCTAGATAACAGTATATTATCAGGCTTGCCATATGCCTAGTCGGCGGATCCGACGGGCCGCAGGGAGAGAATAATGAAAAGATACGATAGGTTCTTCCGATTGACGATAGCCCTCTCCAGCGTATTCATGGTCGCGGCGACCGTCGCCTCCTTCGCATATTTCCGGGACCCGGACGCGCCCGCGGCTCGGCCGCTCGCTCTCGTCGGAGGCGCGAGCCTCGCCTTCCTCATCCTGGCCTTCGCGGTCGTCGGGAGGGCGGGGCGACTATTAGCGTCGGCGATACCAGCGGAAGCCGACGACGAGGCCGCCTTCAAGGCTACGCTCGCGATGATCGGTAACGCGCCGCTTTCTTCCCTGATCAAATTCCTGGGAATCACGTCGCTATACCTCGCCGGCCTATTCGCCGCGGGCGATAGCGTAGGCCTACGCCTCGGCGTGCGCGGAATGATGTTCGCGAACCTGCTATCGCTCGGTATGGTCGCGAGCGCGGTGGTCTTCGTCTTCGCCGACAAGCTCGTCTCGCAGACCCTGCTCGCGCAGGGGCTCGCCCGCTACCCCTCGAGCCTGAGGGAGGCGAGGCAGCAGCGGAAGACGCTAATCATACCTTCCTTCATGAGCCTGATGTCGCTGCTGTTCGCGTACTCGTGCTCGTCGCTCTTCTCCTCGAGGGGCATCGTTATTTTCACCCTGCTATTCTTCGCCTCGGTGCTCTTCCTCGTCAGCGTCTGGAACTCGGGGACGGCCCTGCTCTATCGATCGATCATCTCCCAGTTCGAGGTGCTCTCCTCGTCGGAGAAGAATCTCACGACGCGGATCCACATCGGGTCCGTGGACGAGCTAGGGACGATATCAGGCATGGTCAACGATTTCTGCTCCTCGCTGGCGGAGAGCGTCGCGGGGCTCAAGTCGGCGCAGGCCACGCTCAACGATCTCGGCGGGGGACTGCGATCGACGGCCGAGGAGACGAGCGCGAGGGTCGGGAGGATATCGGATAGCGTCGCCT
Organism: Spirochaetota bacterium; assembly: GCA_018816345.1. Classification (GTDB taxonomy): domain Bacteria; phylum Spirochaetota; class Spirochaetia; order Treponematales; family UBA12059; genus SZUA-370. The sequence continues at coordinate 2,949 of JAHIWG010000094.1, forward strand.
CCATACTAGAGAGGACCAGGCAGCAGTCCGCGAGCGTCCAGGAATCCTCCGGCGCGGTCCAGCAGATCGCCAAGAACATCGAGTCGCTTGACGGCCTCATCACCGGCCAGGCGGAGAGCATTACCGACGCATCAGGCTCGATCGAGGAGATGGTCGGGAATATCGCGTCCATATCGGCCTCCATCCGCGTGATGTCGGGCCGTTTCGGCGAGCTTATAAAATCCGTGGGCGACGGAGAGAAGACCCAGGCGAAGGCTCGCGATCGCATCATTCATATCTCCGAGCGCTCCGCGGCGCTGCTCGAGGCAAATAAGACCATCGCCGCCATAGCCACGCAGACCAACCTGCTCGCCATGAACGCCGCCATCGAGGCCGCGCACGCCGGGGAGGCGGGCCGAGGCTTCTCGGTAGTGGCGGACGAGATACGAAGGCTCGCCGAGACATCGGCCGGGCAGTCGAGGGCCATCAAGGCCGACCTCTCGGAGGTACAGGCCGCGATCCTGGAGGTCGTCGGCTCTTCGGCCGAGTCCAGCGAGTCCTTCTCGCTCATAGCCAAGGGCATAGGCGAGACCGACGCGCTGGTCAAGGAGATCTCAGGAGCGATGGACGAGCAGAAGGAAGGGACCACGCACGTCCTCAGGGCCTTGCAGTCCATGAACGAGATAAGCTCCCAGGTACAGGCCGGTTCCAAGGAGATGAACGAGGGGAATAATACCGTATTGACCGAGATAGCCCGCCTCCAGGAATCCAGCCGCCGGATAGCCGAGAGCGTCGACTCTATGTCGGAGGGCATACGGGACCTTTGCGTAGGAGCCGAGAGAGTATCGGGTTTCTCCGGCAAGACCCTCGATACGATACGCCGCATGGACGGGGAGCTGGGCCGATTCAAGACCGTCTGACGATTCCTCCTCTCCGAGGATTATTCCCGCCCTCGGCACTTGACGCGTCCATGCCGTTCCTGTTACGTTACGAAGTAACAAATAGAACGGAGGACCTTCCATGAACAAGGTACCTATCGCCGATTCGCCGCAAGGCGCGTGTTGTAGCCTCGACAGTCTCTTCGCCGGCCTCGTATCCGCTTCCCCGCTCCTCGTCTCTACCCGCCTCCGTCTACGCCTTCGTCGTCGTTAACCGACACCCTTCCACCCGACAGTATTAGCCAGCAGGTCCGGATCCGTAGGGTCCAGGTCAGCCGTACCCGTATCGTTCGCCGCGAGCCGCTCGGGCCGCCGCGTCTCGATATCGCCGTATTCCCGTATTCTCTCAAGGAGACAACCATGAAGAAGATAGCGCTCGCGTATTCCGGCGGACTCGATACCACCGTCATCGTTCCCTGGCTCAAGGAAAACTACGACTGCGAGGTCGTGGCCGTCTGCGGCGACGTGGGCCAGGCCTGCGACTGGGCCGGCCTCGAGAAGAAGGCGCTGAGCTCCGGCGCCTCCAAGCTCATCGTCAACGACCTCAAGAAGGCTTTCGTCGAGGAGACCCTCTGGTCCCTGGTCAAGTCGGGAGCCCTCTACGAGGGGCGCTACCTGCTGGGAACCGCGGCGGCCAGGCCGCTCATCGCCAAGGGCCTCGCTGAGACCGCCCTCGCGGAAGGCTGCGAGGCCGTAGCCCACGGCTGTACCGGCAAGGGGAACGACCAGGTCCGCTTCGAGATGGGCATCAAGGCCTTCGCCCCCGACCTGGAGATCCTGGCGCCGTGGAGGATCTGGGACATGGGGAGCCGCGAGGAGGAGGTAGCGTACCTCGAGGCCAGGGGTATCCCCGTCCCGTTCAAGAAGGGCGACTCGTATAGCCGCGACGATAACCTGTGGCACGTGAGCCACGAGGGCCTCGACCTCGAGGACCCGATGAACGAGCCGGTCCTGGAAGGCATGCTCAAGATGTGCGTCCCGCCGGATCAGGCGCCCGACGCCCCCGAGTACGTGGAGCTGGGCTTCGAGGAAGGCGTCCCCGTCTCGCTCAACGGGATGAGAATGGACGGCCTGTCACTCGTGTCGGCGCTCAACGCGATAGGCGGCAAGCACGGCGTGGGCATCCTGGACATGGTGGAGAACCGCGTCGTGGGGATGAAGAGCAGGGGCGTCTACGAGACGCCGGCCGGTTCGATAATAATGGAGGCGCACCAGAAGCTAGAGCAGCTATGCCTGGACAGGAAAGCCATGTCGTTCAAGGCGACGGTCGCCCAGCGCTTCGCCGAGCTCCTGTACGAGGGCGAATGGTACTCGCCGCTAATGGACGCCGTAAACGCCTTCGTCGACTCGACCCAGAAGGTCGTAGCCGGGACGGTCAAGCTCAAGCTCTGGAAGGGGAGCGTGTCGTGCGCCGGCATGAGCTCCCCGTACTCGCTGTACGACCACTCCCTGGCCAGCTTCGCGACCGGCCCGCTGTTCGACCACCGCGACGCTACCGGGTTCATCAACCTGTACTCGCTGCCGGTCAAGGCTCGCGGGCTTATGAAGGCCAGGTTGGCGGCGGAGCCGAGGAGCCAGGCGCACGGCTCTGGCGGATCCGGGATGTCAGCCGCCAAGATAGCGGCGGCCTACTAGGATGCCCGGCGTGCTTAAGCTCTGGGAGACGTGCCCGTCAGGGCTCGATCCCCGCGTGGACGCTTTCCTGTCGTCGCTCTCCGTCGACACGCGCCTCCTCGAGGTCGACCTGGCGGGCTCGGCGGCCCACGCGGCGATGCTCGGCGAGGCCGGCATAGTATCGAAGTCTACCTCCGAGGCCCTGACCGAGACGCTCGCCGCGATGCTATCCGAGGCCCGCTCAGGCTCGCTGTCGCCGGACGCGGGCTCGGAGGACGTGCACTCGTTCATCGAGCAGGAGCTTACGAGGCGCCTCGGCGACGCGGGCAAGTCAGTGCACGCGGGCCGGAGCAGGAACGACCAGGTAGCGCTCGACATGAGGCTGTACCTGCGCGGCGCCTTCGCCGAGGCGGGGGCGGGCGTGCTGGACGTCATCGGCGCGCTATGCGACCTGGCCTCGGCCCACGTCGAGACCTATATGCCGTCGTATACGCACCTGAGGCGGGCCCAGCCGTCGACGCTCGCCTTTCACCTGCTCGCCTGGTGCGCCGCCCTGGAGCGCGACTACGGCCGCTTCGCCGACGCCGCGAGGCGCGCCGACGAGTGCCCCCTAGGGTCGGCCGCCGTCGCGGGCTCGGGCCTTCCGCTAGACAGGGAGGCCGTTTCCGCCGCGCTGGGCTTCTCGCGGCCGAGCCGCAACGCCATGGACGCGACCGCGGACCGGGACGCCTGCGTGGAGTACGCCGCGGCCGCGTCGACCCTCTTGATGCACCTGTCGCGCTACTGCGAAGAGATAATTCTCTGGTCCAGCGCGGAATTCGGCTTCATGGACATCGGCGACGAGTGCTCGACCGGTTCGAGCATCATGCCCCAGAAGCGCAACCCCGACGTGGCGGAGCTGATACGCGGCAAGTCGGGCCGGGTGTTCGGTTCCCTGGTATCGCTGCTGACCATGCAGAAGGGGCTCCCCCTCGGCTACGACCGCGACATGCAGGAGGACAAGGCGGCCGTCTTCGACCTCCGTGACACGCTCTCCGGCGTCCTGCCGGCCTTCTGCGCGCTCGTTGAGGCGCTGAGGCCCAAGCCGGCCGCCATGGCCGCCGCGCTCGAGACCGGCTTCGCGGAGGCTACCGACCTGGCCGAGCTCCTCGTCGCCAGGGGAGCGCCGTTCAGGGACGGCTACGCGGCGACGAAGGCCGCCGTCGCCGCCGCGAGCGCGAAGGGGACGAGCCTAGCCTCCCTGTCCGACGCCGAGCTCGCGCGGGCCAGCGACGCCTTCGCCAAGGCGGGAATATCCGCGGCGGAGCTAGCCGGGCACTTGAGCCCGGCCGCCTGCGTCGCCAGGAGGAGCCTCGTAGGCGGGCCGGCCCCGGCGAGGGTCGTCCAGGAGATAGCGAGGCTCAGGCTCTTCGCGAGCTCCGTTATCCAGGCGCGAGGATAGAAAAATGTTGCGCGGAGGCCTCCCGCGAGTATACTTTTAGGTAATAAACCAGGGGGAGGCGCTCATGTACAAGGAAGCCGAATTCGTCGATCGATGCAAGCTGAGGGGCCTGGACGACGCGGCTACCGCCAGGTCCGTCGCCGTCCTGCGCGCCTTCGAGACGGACGCCGCCGGTCCGGGCGGCGCCATAGTCGACGCGTCCCTATCCGAGCTCGAGGCGTACGTCGCCGGCCTCGTGGAACGCGGGATAGCCGACGAGGAGTCCCTGATGGCCATAGCCCGCTACTGTACCGTCATCGGGTACGAGCGAGCCGCCATAAGGATGCTGGCCTACCTCCTTCCCATCGGCGTGCTGCCGGCGATGGCCGAGCGCCTGAGGGCCCTGGAAGGCGACGAGACCGCGGACCGGGCGCTCCTGGGGCTATCGTTCCCTCCCGTAGGCTCTCCTCCCGAGGCCTATCCGAAGGCGACCGCGAGCCTCGTCGCCGCTCTCTCCGACGAGCTCGGGGAGGAGCGCACGGAGCGGGTCCTGAAATGCAACGTGCACGGGATACCCGAGGCGGCCTATCTGCCCGAGCGGGCCCGGCTCGCCGAGCTAGGCTCCGTAGACGCCTGGCTGCTGGATTTCCACGGCCGGCTCGTGGAGGAGCTGGCCGGGCACGCCGCGGACGGCACGCTATGGTACGAGCAGAAGATAACCGACGCCGTCGTTGACTTCGTGAGGGCAAACCGGGAGATCCAGGGAGGCGTGAGGGTCGGCGATACTATCTACGTATCCAAGATACCCTACGATCCCGACCGCTTCCTTCGGGAGAGCGACGCTCTGGAAAGGCGCCGCCTGGCCTGCCACTGCCCGCTGGCGGCTTCTTCCATCACGGAAGACGGAGCCGGGGTGCCCGCCGCGTGGTGCGCCTGCTCCGCCGGCTATGAGAAATTCAAGTTCGACGTGGCCTTCGGCGAGGAGACCCAGGCGACGGTAATCTCCTCGGTGCTCGCCGGCGACCCGGTCTGCAGGTTCGCGATAAGGCTGCCCTCCTCGGCGGCCGGGCTAATCCCGTAGGCCGGCCGACGCTGGCGGCGATACGGCGCTGGAACCTGTACGGCGCTGGAACCCGTACGGCGCTGGAACCCGTACGGCGCTGGAACCCGTACGGCGCTTGGGCCGCTACGCTGCGTCAGAATGAAGGAGCCGGAGACGAGAGGCTCGCCTGAAGGCGACCAGTCGTCCCCGGCCCGATTCATCTCCTTTTTTTCAATCGACGACAAGGCGGCCCTCGGCCTGAACCGGGGGCCGTCCCGTATTACAGGATCTCTCGCTTCGTCCCGCGCGCGAGCATGGCCTTGAGCGTGGCCGACGGGTCCTTGCGCTTGCCGAGCAGGATCATAGCCGCGATGATGTACGGCTTATAGCTGGCCTCGCGGTACGTGTCGTCGCGGTAGCGGTCGAACACGGTCGCGGCGACCTCGCCGGCCTTGCACGAGACGTCGGTGATGTCCGCGGGCAGGCAGTGCATATAGAGCGCCTTGCCGCCGCGGGTGAGCTTCATCTTCTCCTCGGTGCACTCCCAGTCCTTGAACCTGGCGTTGTTCTCGAGGCAGGTCTTCTCCAGCTCCTTGAGCCCGCCCTGGTTGCCGGCGTGGAGGAGGGGGACGCGCTGGAGCATCACGTCGTACGGGGCCCAGCTCTTGGGGTATACGATGTCCGCGTCCTTGAACGCGTCGTCCATGGAGTTGACGTGCTTGAAGCTGCCGCCGGACTCCTTGGCCTGCTTCTTGGACAGCTCTACGACGTCGGGTATGAGGTCGTAGCCCTCGGGGTGGGCGAGGGTGACGTCCATGCCGAAGCGGCTGGCCAGCCCGATTATGCCCTGGGGCACGGATAGCGGCTTGCCGTACGACGGGGAATAGGCCCAGGTCATCGCCAGCTTCTTGCCCTTGAGCTTGTCGAGGCCGCCGAAGTGGTGGGCCAGGTGAAGGAGGTCAGCCATGGCCTGCGTGGGGTGGTCTATGTCGCTCTGGAGGTTGACGACGGTGGGCCTGTCGGGGAGGACGCCGGCGGCGACGCCGTCGTCGAGCGCCTGCGCGACCTCGCGCTGGTACTTGTCGCCCTCTCCCAGGTACATGTCGTCGCGGATGCCTATCGCCTCCGAGAGGAAGCTAATCATGTTGGCGGTCTCGCGCACCGTCTCGCCGTGGGCTATCTGGCTCTTGCCCTCGTCGAGGTCCTGGATATACAGGCCCAGGAGGTCGCAGGCGCTCGCGTACGAGAAGCGCGTGCGGGTGGAGTTGTCCCTGAAGTTGGAGACGGCTATGCCGGAGTCCCATACCTTGGGGCTGACGTTGGCCTCGCGCATCGCGCGGAGGGCGTCTGCCACGAGGAACGTAGCCTCGAGCTCGTCCCGGCTCTTCTCCCAGGTAAGGAGAAAGTCCTTGCGGTACATGTCGATCTTCTTAGTCGACAGCTGGTCGATAATCTTCCCGATCTCGTTAACGCCCATGTGTTCCCTCCGATAATCTTCGATCGCTCCCCGCAGGGGGACGATAGTTCCATCGATCATGACGCATCCGCAGAAGCTCGGGCAGGCGAACGATATCGGGTCTAGCCTGAACGGCCTGCCCTCGTCGCCCCGCGCCGCGCCCGCGATTCTCTTTTTAGATCCCACCCCGCTACAGCTTGCCCATGGCGCGCAGCACGCGCTCTGGCGTGAACGGCCATACGCGGCACCAGGCGCCGACGGCGTCGTGTATCGCGATGGATATGGCCGGGGCCGCGCTGTTCAGCGATATCTCCGATACGCTCTTGCCCCCGAACGGCCCCACCTCGTCCTCTACCGGCACGAGCTCCACGTGGAAGTCGTCCGGCACCTCGAAAATGGACGGGATCTTGTAGTCGGTGAACCCGAGGTTGAGCGGGCGGCCCTCGGAGTCGTAGAGCATCTCCTCGTAGAGCGAGTGGCCTATAGCCTTCATGACCCCGCCGTAGATCTGGCCTATCGCCAGGGCCGGGTTGATAGGCGTGCCGCAATCCTGGTACGCGTGGAAGCGCCGTAGCTTGACCTCCCCGGTGCGGACGTTGACCGCCGCCTCGGTGAAATGCGCGCCGTAGGGGAAGGCGGCGTGGTCGGTCTTGAAGTTGCCGAAGCCGACGAGGTCTCCGTGGCCCTCCCCCTGGGTCGCCATATGGGCGAGCTTCGCGAGGCTTATCTCCCCGCGCTTGCCCCGTACTATGCCCCCGGGCTGGATGCCGAGGTCCGAGGCGGGCTCGCCTAGGAGGCCCGCGGCTACCTTGACGCACTTATCCCTCAGGTCCTCCGCGGCGCGGACCGCGGCATTGCCCGAGAAGTAGGTGCCGGAGCTCGCGTACGCGCCCTTATCGAACGGGGTGGTGTCGGTATCTCCCGAGACGACCGTCACGTCGGCCATGTCCAGGCCCATGATCTCCGCGGCGGCCTTGGCCGTTACCGTGTCCAGTCCCGTGCCCAGGTCGGCGCCCCCCGACAGCATGAGGAGGGTCCCGTCGGTCAGGAGCCTGAGCTCCGCGTTGGCGGCGTCGAGGCCGGGAAGGCCGGAGCCCTGCTGGATTATCACGGCCCCTCGGCCTATCTTCCAGTCCGGGTCGTCGGAAACGGGCTTAGGCTCGTCCCACGCGAAGGCCTTGCGGCCCCGCGCTATCATCTCGCCGAGGCCGCACTCGCCGAGCGTCACCGGGGCCCCGGGCCTGCCTTCTCCGAGGCTCCGGAGTATCTCTATGCGGGAGCCCGAGCGCACGCGGTTCTTCTCGATGAGGTCCAGCTGGTCCATGCCGAGCTCCGCGGCCAGTTCGGCGAGGGTGCCCTGCAGTGCGAACGAGCCCTTGGGCGCGCCGTAGCCCTGGTACGCGCCCGCGGGCGACAGGTTGGTGTAGTACGTCTTCACCGTGAAGCGCGCGTTGTCGCAGAGGATCAAAGGGAGGCTCTTACTGACGGCGTTCATGGGGACGGTCAGGCAGTGCTGGCCGTAGGGGCCGGTGTCGGCTTCGACCCTCATCTCCATCGCCGTCAAGGTCCCGTCGCGCTTTGCGCCCAGCTTGACCGTGATCTCCATGCCGTGCCTCGTCCGGCTCGTCATGAACTCCATGGCGCGGTCGTAGCGGAACAACACCGGCCGCCGCGTCTTCCAGGCCATGTAGCCCGCGACGTCCTCGAGGACTATGTCCTGCTTGGCGCCGAAGCCGCCTCCGACACGCTCCTTGATGACGCGGACCTTGTTCTCCGGTATGCCTATCGCGCGGGAGACGATGCGCCTGAGGTGCCAGGGCACCTGGGTCGAGGCGTGGATGACGAGGCGGTCGGCGTCGACCTTGGCGTAGACCACGTGGGGCTCCATCGGCGTGCACTGCACGCGCTTGCCGACGTAGGTACGCTCGATGACGACGTCCGCCTCGGCGAAGCCCTTCTCGGCGTCGCCGATACCGTCGGCCACGCTGGCCGCCAGGTTCCGGTGCGGGTCGGCGTGCAGCGGGAACTGGTAGACTATCGGGTCGTCGCGGCCGTCGCCCTTGACCGAGCTGCCCGCGGGCGGGTCGCCTACCACGTAGGAGACGTCCCCGTGGTGTACTATCGGGGCGCCGGGGGCCTTGGCCTCCGCGATGGACAGGACCGGCTTCAGTACCTCGTACTCGACGACTATCGCCTCGAGGGCGGCCTGGGCCTCCTCGGGGGTCTCGGCGAGCACGGCCGCGACGCGGTCGCCGACGTGGCGTACCTTGCGGGGGAACATGCGCTGGTCGTGGGGGCTGGGCTCGGGGAAGCCCTGGCCGGCCGTGGTGTACACCAGGTCCGGGCAGTTCTCGTGCGTGACGATGTCGACGACGCCGGGCATCTCCAGAGCCTTGGAAACGTCGACGCGCTTGATCCACGCGTGCGCGTGGGGCGACGTGAGGAGCTTGAGGTGGCAGGCGTCGGCGTCCACCCGGTCCTCCACGAAGGCCTTCTCGCCGCGGGCGAGCGCGGGGGCGTCCACCTTGTCGCGGTCCTTGCCCACGTGGCGCAGGTCCGGCCTGAACTCGGGGCCGAGCGGCACTACGTACTCGGGGTCCGCGAGGCGCTCGGAGGCTATCCTGGCCGCCTCGTAGAACTGCTCGTAGCCGGTGCATCGGCACAGGGTGCCCGACAGGGCGTCCCGTAGCTCCTCGTCGGACGGCCTCGGGCTGCGCTCGAGGAGGTCGTGCAGGGCCAGGACGACGGCCGGGGTGCAGTAGCCGCACTGGACGCACGAGGCCTCGATGAGGGCGCGCTGCACGATGGACAGCTTGCGCTCATTGGAGTAGTAGTCGACGGTCAGCACCGAAGAGCCTTCCGCCTGGGGGGCGAGTATCTGGCACGAGTTGACGAGGCGTCCGTCGAGGATGACCGCGCACAGCCCGCACGAGCCCTCCCCGTCGCAGCCGTCCCTGACCGAGACTATGCCCTTGCGCCTGAGCGCGGCGCGCAGGGTCTCGCCGGGCTCGCAGTCCCAGGAGACGGCGCGGCCGTTCAGCTTGAATCGTATCTTCATGACAGCTCCTGTGCGGAGTATAGCGCGTCCGCGACGAGCGCCGCCCCGCGCAGCCGCTTGTACTCGGCGCTGCCGCGCTGGTCGGCCAGGGCCGCGAGGAGCGGCCCCACGGCCTTCTCTATGTCGGCCTTGGGCGGGAGGGCCTCGCCCTCGAATAGCGCGGCGATATCCGGCCTCAGCTCGGCGTGCGGGCCGAAGCCGCCGACCGCTACCCTGAGGCCGGAGAGCTTGCCGCCCTCGAGCCTGTAGGCGCAGGCGGCCGTGGCCGTCGCGATGTCGCACGCGGTACGGCTGGCGCGCAGGCTGGCGGCCCGGACGCCGGCGTCGGCCGGCACGATCACCGTCAGCACGAGCCCCTCGGGCCTGGACAGCCAGTCGGCCAGCGGCATCGTCGCCGACGGCTTCCCCCGCGCCTTGCTCTCGACGGAGGCGCCGAGGGCGAGCAGGACCGGCACGAGGCTGGCGCAGGACTTGTTGGCGCCCAGGTTGCCGCCTATAGTCGCGCGGTTGCGCGTGTTGCGGTTGGCCATGCTCGCCGCCGCGGCCTTGACGACCGCGGGCGCGGCCGCCGACTCTATGATTTCCTGGAACGTCGCGTAGGCGCCTATCCGCGTCGCCTCCCCGCGCCGCTCGATGGAGCGGGGCAGGGCGGCGCCGAGGTCGACGACGCGCTCCGGCTTGTCCCTTCCCTCGAACGCGAGCGCCCAGGTGCCGCCCGCGAGCGCGAGCGCCCCGGGAGCGGACAGTAGTCCCAGCGCCTCTTCGACGTCGGTGGGCTTGAAGTATTCCTTTACCATTCGGCTGTAATCCCCGCTTTCGTAAGGAGGCGCTTGGCGCAACGGTTGGCCTCGTCGCGTATGCGCTCCTCGTCGGCGCCCGCGAGGCGCCCGTCCTTGACGACCATCTTGCCGTTGACGATCAGGTTGTCGACTCCGTGGTTATAACCCGAGAATAGCAGGGCCGCCGCCGGGTCGGAAAGCGAGCCCGCGTATTCGAGCTTCATTACGTCGAACATCGCGATATCGGCCAGCGCGCCGGGCTCCATGGCGCCCGCGTCATCGTAGCCTAGTATGCGCGCTCCGCCGGACGTCGCGAGCCCGAGCACCTCGCGGGCGTTGATGCCGCCCGAGCCGTAGCGCACGCGCTGCAGCAGCAGGGCCTGGCGGGCCTCGCCGAGCATGTCTGAGGCGTCGTTCGACGCGGAGCCGTCGACCGCGAGGCCGACGTTGACGCCTCGGTCGAGCATCTCGCGCACGCGGCAGATGCCGGAGCCAAGCCTCATGTTCGACGAGGGGCAGTGCGCCACGCCGGTTCCCGTGCGGGCCAGCAGGTCAAGTTCCTCGTCGTCGAAATGGATGCCGTGCGCGTACCATACGTCCTTGCCTGTGAAGCCGCAGTCCTCCATGACCCTGAGCGGGCGACGCCCGAGCGTCTGCACGCAGAAATCGGTCTCGTCGGCCGTCTCCGCCAGGTGCGTGTGGAGCTTGGCGCCGTACTTGCGCGCCAGGTCGGCCGCGTCGCGCATGGATTTCTCCGAGACCGAGAACGGCGAGCACGGGGCCAGCGCCACGCGCCGCATGGAGTCGGGCGCGCGGTCGTGGTAGGTCCGCAGGGCCTCCTCGCTCTGTTCCAGTATCTCTTCCTCCGACTGCACGACGCTGTCCGGCGGCAGGCCGCCGTCCTTCTTGGAACGGGACATGGACCCGCGGGTCGGGGCGAAGCGGAGGCCGATCTCGGAGGCGGCCTTGAACTGGATGCCGGGCAAGTCGCCCGTAAAGGCGCGCGGGTAGAGGTAATGATGGTCGGTGGACAGCGTGCAACCCGTCTTGGCGAGTTCAGCCATCGCGAGCATGCTCGACCAGTATACCGCTTCCTCGTCGACGCCCTTCCAGACCTCGTAGAGGTAGACGAGCCAGTCGAACAGCTTGGCGTCCTGCACGGCGGGCACGTTGCGCGTCAGCGTCTGGTAGAAATGGTGGTGCGTGTTGACCAGCCCCGGCATGACGACGTGCCTGCTGGCGTCGACGACCTCGCAGGGGCCGGAGCCGTCCGGGACCGATAGTCCCTTGCCTATCTTGGCGATGCGCTTGCCCTCGATGAGGACGTCTACGCCGGAGAGGTCATCCCCGGCCGAGCCGGCCGCCTGGCCGGCCCCGTACCGGGGGCGGACCACCCTGAAGCAGTCCTTTAGCAGAATCACCTGAGAACCTCGGCGTTGAATTCGTTGATCATCACGTCCAGGTCGGCGGCCTGGGCCCGGAGCCCGCCCCAGTAATTGCGGTGGTCGTCCCACTGGGCGCGCAGCTCGTCGACGCCCTTGCCCAGCTGCTCTATCCAGAGGAAGTACTTGAGCTGGTGCACGCGGCGCTTGTCCACCTGGGACATCTCGAGGACGTGGTCCACCGAGGTGCCCATCAGCCTGTCGTAGTCGCGGTCGGCCTGGCGCTGGTCGTACTTGCCTCGCTCGGCGTCCAGCTCCGAGATACGGCTGGCGTACATGACCATGGAATCCGTGAACATGGTGAAGACCACGTCGTTCTCGTCCATCTCGTAGTACTTGGCCATCTTGATGGCGGCCAGCATGTTGGCTACGCCGGAGATGCCCATGAGGTCGAGCTTGGCGATGTCTTCGGCGGGTACGCCGTTCTCCGCGAGGAGCCTATGGCCGGCGGGCTCGTTGAACAGGCGTATCAGGCGTATCGGGAGCTCGTCGTCGATGCCTACCGCCATGTCGGTCTCGCGTATGTTGTGGATCCAGGGAATGTGCTTGTCGCCTATGCCTTCGATACGGTGGTCGCCGAAGCCGTTCTCGAGGATGGTCGGGCACTGGAGCGCCTCGGCCACGGCCACCTTGGCGCCGTTGAAGTGGTCGCGGATGTAGCTGCCCGCGCCCATCGTGCCGGCCGAGCCGGACGACAGGACGACCCCGCCGATGTGGTCGCCGGGCTTGGCGATCTTCTTGAACACCTCGGCCATGGCCGGCCCTGTGACGTTGTAGTGCCACAGGTGGTTGGGAAGCTGGTCGAACTGGTTGAAGATGACGCACTCGGGCCGGTTCTTCTCGATGTCGACGCACTTGTCGAAAATTTCCTTTACGTTGGACTCGCAGCCGGGGGTGGCGATCACTTCCTCGGCCATGGTCTTGAGCCACTCGAAGCGCTCCTTGCTCATGCCGGCGGGCAGGATGGCGACCGACGGGCAGGACATCAGGCGCGATATATAGGCGCCGCCCCGGCAGTAGTTCCCCGTGCTGGGCCAGACGGCCTTCTTGGTCGTGGGGTCGAAGCGGCCGGTCACTAGCTCGGGCAGCAGGCACGACAGGGCCGCGCCTACCTTGTGCGCGCCGGTGGGGAACCACTTGCCGACGAGGCCTACGATGCGCGCCTTGGTGCCTGTAATGGAACGGGGGATCTCCACGTAGTTGACGTCCCCGAAGGTGCCGCCCTTCTCCTTAGGCTCGTTGTGCCAGTTGACGCGGAACAGGTTGCGGCTGTGGACGTCCCAGAGGCCTATGCCCTTGAGCTCGTCCTTGTACGCCTGAGGGATCTTGGACGGGTCTCGCATCTGCTCGTAGGTGGGGAGGACGATGCCCTTCTCCTTGCAGCGCTGGACGTTCTTCTTGCGGGCCTTCTCGTCTATCCGTAAATCGATCATGTGTCGCTCCTTTGGTTGGTATGCAAATTTAGCACGGAGGTACGGAGGCACGGAGTAAGAAGAGCTAAAAAAAAAAATAAAGAAAATACATTATTTCTCATTTGCTTTTCTCTCCTTCCCTCTCCGCGTCTTCGTGCCTCCGTGGCCGTATTCGTTATTTAAGTCCTAGGCCCTTCATGGCGCCTGCTACGTCCTTTAATCCCGAGCCGGTCAGCATTACGACTATGGTCTCGTCGGGACGTAGAGCGCCTCTTACTTTCTGGAAGCCCGCCCACGAGGCGCTCGAGCTGGGCTCCGCGAAGAGCCCGGCCTTCGTCGCCAGCTCCTTCTGCGCGGCTAGTATCTCGGCGTCCGTCACGACGACCGCCTTGCCGCCGTGCTTCCTGAGCTTGGACAGGGCGTGCTCGCCGTTGCGCGGGACGTCGACCGATATCGAGTCGGCTATAGTGTCGCTCGCGACCGGGGCCCCGAACCCGCCCGACTCGAGGGCCCGGGCGATAGCGCTGGAACCCTCGGCCTGGCAGGCCCATATCGTCGGCACTCGCTGAATGCGCCCGAGGCGCCGCAGGTCCTCGAAGCCCTTGTACACGCCCGCCATAATGACGCCGTCGCCGACGGGCACGAAGACGTGGTCGGGGGCTACGTAGTCCTTCTTCGCGAGCTCCGCTAGGTGCCCGGCGCGCTTCGCCTCGTGCTCCCTGGCACGGGCGAGATCCCGGACTATCTCGAAGCTGACCGTCTTCTTGCCCTCAATGGTAAGCGGGTTATAGGCGGTATTCCGGGACAGCACGCCCGTGGCCTTGCTATACGCGAGCGACTGGTCGAAGGCGACGTCGTAGGTGCCGTCGACCTCGCGCAGCTCGGCGCCGTATTGCAGCACCTGGACGCGCTTGGCGACGGGGGCCTTCTTCGGGAGGAACACGGTTATCTTGAGGCCTGCCGCCGCCCCGACGCCGGACATGCTCGAGGCGGCGTTCCCGGTGCTCGCGAGCGCTATCTCCGTGATCCCGCGCTCCCGCGCGAAGCCGGCGACGAGGTACGAGGCGCGGTCCTTGAACGAGCCCGTGGGCTCGCAGGTGTCGTCCTTGAGGAAGAGCCTCGGGAACCCCGTCTCCTCGCGGAGGCGGTGGGGTTCCCATAGCGGCGTGTTCCCGACCGGCAGCGGGGGAAGGAATTCCTTGGCGACCGGTAGCGGCACGTCGTCGGGGCCCCCGTCGTAGACGCCCTCCCACGCGCATTCGAGGACGCCTCGCAGGGGCCTGTCCGGTTCCTGCCTCGCGGCGCACGGGTCGCACAGGTAGCGTCCCGGCTCTATCGCGTATTCCGCCCCGCACTCGGGGCACCTATAAAACCACCTCACACGCACTCCTTGGCAAAGAGCCTGTTATACATGTTTCGCACAGAGACACAGGGAAGACGAGGTAGGAAAGGGATATGGAAAAAAGAGAATACGTGAAGATTTTCTGGAATTCCTTTCTTCTTCATCTTTCTTTCCCAAACCTTTCTTCTACACTTCTAATCTTCTCTGTGGCTCTGTGCCGAATTCTTCTACAGTTTAGCTGACTCTAAGGCGTAGGGGAGGGCGGCGTAGAAGGCGGCCGCCTTCCAGAGGTCGTCCACGCGGGTGATCTCGTTGGGGGCGTGGGCCTGGTTCTCGTCGCCGGGTCCGAAGCCTATGCTGGGGATGCCGTGCCTGCCCGCTACCGCGACCGCGTTGGTGGAGAAGGTCCACTTATCCACGACGGGGGCGGAGCCGAAGACGGCGTCGTGGGCCGCGACGCCGGCCTTGACGAAGGGATGGTCGGCCGGGAACTTCCAGGTGGGGAAGTACAGCTCCTGGCGGTAGTCCATGCCGGTCCAGCTGGGTATCGCGTACTCGGGCATGGTCACCTCGACCGCGTCGACCCCGGAGGCGAGTATCGCGTCCTTGACCTGCTTTATGGCTATGTCGGCCGTCTCGCCCCATGTCAGGCGCCTGTCCAGGTAGAGCATCGCCTCGTCGGGGACGGCGCACTGGGACGGGCCCTGGACCTTGATCTGGGAAACCACGACCGTGCCCTTGCCCAGGAAGCCGTCGTCGTCCGGCTTGAGCGACGCGTTGAGGGCCTCCATGGCCAGGGCCGCGCGGGCCGCCTTGTAGGCGGCGGAGACGCCGCGCTCGGGGGCGGAGCCGTGGCAGGACACGCCCTTCATCTTTACCTCCATCTCCATGCGCCCGCGGTGGCCGCGATAGAGCCGCAGGGTGGTAGGCTCGGTGGAGACGAAGAAGTCGGGGATGAATTTCTCTTCCTCTATGAGGTATTTCCAGCAGATCCCGTCGCAGTCTTCTTCTATTATAGTGAAGGCGAACCAGACCGAGTACTCGCCCGAGTATCCTAGCTCCTTGAGGATCCTGCCGGCGGTTATCATGGAGGCGGCGCCGCCCGTCTGGTCGCTGGTGCCGCGGCCGTGGACGAGGCCGTTCTCGATATCGCCTGAGAAGGGGTCCTTCTTCCACTGGGAGCGGTCGCCTATCCCTACCGTGTCTATATGGGCGTCGAAGACGAGCTTCTTAGGCCCGTTGCCTACGCGAGCGAGCAGGTTGCCGAGGCCGTCTATGCGAACCTCGTCGAAGCCGGCCTTCTCGCACATATCCTTGAGGAAGAGGATGCGCTCCTTCTCCTTGTTGCTCATCGCGGGAACCTTGATGATCTTCGAGAGGTTCTGCGCCGTCCAGTCCTTGTACGCCTCGGCCTTGGCCTTGATTTCCTTGCCGTTCTGCACGCTCATTTCCTTTCCTCCATTCGCTTCCATAACCTCCGCGTCTCCGACCTACCTCGGGCCGCGATGGCCTCGGCGTCGAAGAGCGGTTTCCTGTCCTTAACGATGAACTCGCCCGCCACCATGGTCGAGGCGACCATGCGCGAGCCCATGCCGAACGCGACGTGGCCCGCGACGTTGGCGCCCTCGAGCGGCACCGGCGGGTCGTAGTCCCAGAACGTGAGGTCGGCCTCGTAGCCGGCCTCCACCCTGCCCAGGCGCTTCCCCGGGAAATAGCGCTCCAGCAGGCGGTTGCCGTTCTGTAGCATCTCCAGGTACGAGTCCATCCAGCGCGACCCGCCCGAGTCCTTGTGCTTGAAGAACGCGAAGCCCGCCTCCTCCAGCATGTCCGAGCCTATGCCGTCGGTGCCGAGCACGGCGTTCCTATACAGGCCTATATTGTCGTTGTAGCCTACGCAGTTGTTCATGTTGGAGCGGGCGTTGTGAGCTATGAACGAGTCGCGCTCGTTGACGAGCTCTATCTCGCTGCGGGTCAGGTAGAGGCCGTGGCCGAGGATGGTCTTCGGCCCTAAGAGCCCCGCGCCGTCGAGCCTAACGCAGATGTCCTCGCCGAAGCGGTACCGCGAGTCCACCGCGTCGAATTTATCCTCGGCCACGTGGATGTGCAGGCCCCTGCCGGTCGATTTGCAGGCCGACGCCAGGGCGCCCAGGGTCTTCTCCCCGACGGTGAACGGGGCGTGCGCGCCTATGGCCCCGTCCACGAGGGGGGAGCCGCCGGCCGCGCGCTCGGCGTCGACCTTCCTGGCGAATCGCTCGTTCTCCCGGACGCCGGCCAGGCCGTCGGCCTCGCCGTTGCGGTCGGTCGCCTCGTAGCAGAGCAGCCCGCGTAGGCCCACCTCGGCGAATCCCTCCGCGAGGACGTCTAGGGAACCGTCTATGAACTCGGGGCTGGCGTGGTGGTCTACCACCGAGGTGACGCCTAGCATGGCGGCGTCGGCGGCCCCGGCGAGGCCGCTGGCCCTTACTATGCCCTCGTCGAGGGCGCGGTCGAGCAGCCACCACATGTTCCGCAGCTGCTGGGCGAAGTCCTTGCTGGGCTCGATGCCCACCATGAGGCCGCGGGCCAGGACGGAATAGAAGTGGTTGTGCGAGCAGACGAGGCCGGGGCTCACGTAGCCGCCCGGCGAGTGGCGGGTCGCCGCCGGGTACTTCGCGGCGAGGCCCGGGCCGACCTCTACTATCTTGGCCCCGTCGATCGCGACGTCCGTGGGCTCCGACACCGAGCCCGGGTGGAAGTGAAGGACGCGTACGCCCTCGAGCAGCTTCATAACGCGCCTCCCGCTAGGAGATAGGAATGAGAATCGCTGACGGCCTTGGCGATCGCCGGGACGGCGGAATCCTTGGCCCGGGCGGTCCAGTCGCCGTAGGCGAGGCGCGATACCGGCGCGTCGGCGCCCATGGACTCGCGCATCACGAGGAAGGGGCCC
This sequence comes from Spirochaetota bacterium, assembly GCA_018816345.1. Lineage (GTDB taxonomy): Bacteria > Spirochaetota > Spirochaetia > Treponematales > UBA12059 > SZUA-370. Next base: position 20,357 of record JAHIWG010000094.1, read on the forward strand.
GCGGCGCCTCGCTCGAAGGCGAAGCCCGCGTTGGCGCTCGCTCGGAGGGACGCCTCGTCCCTGAACAGCGTCGGCTTGCCCGAGTAAGGCTCGCCGTCGTAGGGGCAGAAGAAGCCGCAGTTACCGCACTCGTTGCACAGGTCGTCGACGTGCACGATCTGGATGGCCTGCTTGAGCGCGCCGCCGGGGGCGACGGGCATGGCGAAGTTGGCCCTGTTGGGGCAGACCTCGACGCAGCGGAGGCAGGCGGAGCCGCACGAGAGGCAGCGCTCGGCCTCCCGGGCTGCGAAGCCGGGATGGTCGGCCGGTAACGCCTCGAGCGGTTCCCCCCGCCTCGATAGCCGCTCGTAATCGGGAGCGTCCTCGGGCGTCATGCCGATGCGCGGCTCGACGCCGGCCGCGCGCAGCACGGCGTAGGCTGCGAGCCTGCCGTCGGCCTCCCCGGCGATGATGCTCGCCGGCCCGCGGCGGGCGTCGCCGGCCGCGTAGACGCCCGGAACGCTCGTCGCCATGGTCAGGGGGTCTACGACCGGGCGGCCGTCCTTGCCTATCGCGGCGCCCAGGTCCTCGAACAGCGCGCGGTCGGGGCTCTCGCCCACGGCCGCCACGACGAGGTCGCAGGGTACGTCCCGCACCCTGTCGGTCGCGACGGGCGCGCGACGCTCGGAGGCGTCGGGCTCCCCGAGGCGCATCTCCCTGATCCGCAGCACCGGCATCGAGCCGCCCGTCCCGGGCGTCATGCGCTCGGGCAGGGATAGCTCGTGATAGCCGACGCCGTCCTCGAGCGAGGCCTCGAATTCCTCGCGGTCGGCGGGCATCTCGGCGAGCGATCGGCGGTACATGATGCTTACCTTAGGCTTGCCTGGAAGCCGGGCGGCCACTCGGGCTGCGTCCATGGCGGTGTTGCCTCCGCCGGTGACGACGACCGCCTTGTACCCGTCGAATTCCCCCTTGCCCGCGTGCGCGGCGGCGAGGAACTCGAGCGCGTCGACGGCGCGGATGCCGGAACCCTCGAGCGGCAGCTCCCGCGGCACGGGAGCGCCCGACGCGACGACGACGGAGTCGTAGCCGTCTCGCCTGAGGGCCTTCAGGTCTATGGCGCCGGAGTGGCCGAAGCGGAACTCGGCGCCGAGCGCCTCGATCCTGGCTATATCGGCCGCGATATCCTCCCGGGAAATGCGGAAGGCCGGTATGACGTTGGCCGGAACCCCTCCCGGGCCCGCGGCCACCTCGAACACGGTGACCGGGTAGCCCTCGAGCGCCAGGTAGTGGGCGCAGGCGAGCCCCGCCGGGCCGGCGCCGAAGACCGCGGCCTTGCCCTTGCCCGCGATCGCCGGCTTCTTCGTCGGCGCGAGCTCGGCGGCCCTGGCGCAGGCGAGCTTCATCGCCCGGATCTCCACGGGGCCCTCGTAGTCGACCCGGGAGCAGGCGTACATGCACTGGTGGTCGCACAGGACCCCGGTGATGCGGGGCAGCGGATTGTCGGCCAGCACTATGGAGAGGGCCTTCTTGGCGTCGCCGGCGGCGAGCGCCTTCATATAGGCCGGGGGCCTCTGGCTCGCCGGGCAGGCCTCCACGCAGGGAGCCGCGAAGCAGTCGGCGAGGGGGAGGCTCTTCCTGATACGGGCCTCGCCCTTCTTGTAGTCGCCGCGGTAGGCGGGATCCTTCAGGGCCGCGAGGGCGAGGGCCTCGAGCCTAGCCGCGTCGGGGCGGGCGGGAACGCCCGCCTCGAGGGCGCGGACCGACTCGCGGGCCATCGGCTCGAGCCTCTGGTATCCGCCCGGCTTAAGTATGTCGGTGGCCACGGTGAGGGGGCCCAGGCCGGCCGCGAGGCAGTCGAACGCGTTATGGGCG
>JAHIWG010000095.1 GCA_018816345.1 Spirochaetota bacterium
GATGAGCCTGACGCCGGCGGCGGCGAGCTCGGCGTCTATCTCGGCCGCGCGCTCGGGCCGGCCCTCGTCATCCTTCACCGTGAGGGCGACTCGCCGCCCCCGCTCGGAGAGCATCGCCACGGCTATCTCCGCGCCGTTGCGTCCCGACACTCCCGTCTCCGAATGGATACCCGTCAGCTCGCACGAGAAGCCGATCGCGAGGCTATCCGAGCAGGCCGTCGCTACCCCGGCGAGGAGCACGGCCGCTAAAAAGGACGCGGCTCGGAACGAGGAGACTGATTCCTTCGTACTCGGGGCCCGCTTCGCCGATTGGCTCGATCCGCTCATAGACTAAGTATAGGCCATGGAATAGGGTAAAGAAAGCGATCATCAGCAATTCTACTCCTCGCCGGTCCGGAGCTTGCGCCGTATCGGGATCGGCGCTATCCTGTGCCCGCGACGCCGCGCACGCCCCGCCCGGCGCGACCGCTTAGAGGCCACGGTCTCTCGAGGCGATTGCACGGGGCAATACGTTCTCTCGTAGGGGTATTCGCATGCGTAGCGTCTCGTTCGATGAGGCGCTGGAACGGGCCGGTTACGGCCGCTTCCAGCGCAGGCTCCTCGTCATCTGCGGCCTCGGCTGGGCCGCGGACGCGATGGAGGTCTTACTGGTCTCGTTCGCCCTCCCGGCCATGGCCGCGGAGTGGTCGCTCTCGGCCGCCCAGAAAGGGCTGCTCGCCACCGCGATATTCCTCGGCATGCTCGCCGGGGCCGTGTTCTGGGGGCGCCTCTCGGATCTCATCGGCCGGAAGGCCGGATTCATCCTGACCGTGGCGATAGACTCCGCCTTCGGCCTGGCCTCGGCGTTCGCCCCGGGCTTCGCCTGGTTCCTGGTCCTCCGGGCCCTGACCGGGTTCGGCGTCGGGGGGACCCTGCCCGTGGACTACGGCATGTTCTCCGAGTACCTGCCCGCGAAGAACCGCGGACGCAGGCTGGTGCTGTTGGAGTCGTTCTGGGCGCTCGGGACCGTGGCCGCGGCCGGCCTGGCCTGGCTCGTCGTCCCGAGGCTCGGGTGGCGCTGGCTGTTCGCGTTCTCCGCCTTGCCCGGGCTCTTGCTGTTCGCGGTCAGGAAGGGCGTGCCCGAGTCGCCTCGCTTCCTCTTCGCCAAGGGGAGGGCCGCCGAGGCGCGCGCCGTGCTTGAGCGGGTGGCGGCCGTCAACGGGACGAGCCTGCCCGAGGGGGAGATCGCGCCTCTCGCCGACGTCGAGCCGGGGCGGACCTCCGACCTCCTCGCCCCTCGGTACAGGCGGACGACCCTGCTCCTGTGGCTCGTCTGGTTCATGATCTCCATCGGCTACTACGGAGCCTTCACCTGGCTTCCGAGCTGGTTCAGGACCAAGGGGTTCTCCCTGCCGTCGGTCTATCCTAACGCCTTCATCATGGCGCTCGCCCAGCTACCCGGTTATTTCTCAGCGGCGTGGCTCGTGGAGCGCTGGGGAAGGAGGCGGACGCTCGGCGCCTATCTCCTCGCCAGCGGCGCCTGCGCCTGGCTTTTCGCGCTGGCCGTCTCGCCCGTAGCCGTGACGGCTAGCGCCGTATTCCTATCGTTCTTCGCCCTCGGCGCGTGGGGCGCTCTATACGCGTACACGCCCGAGGCCTACCCCACGTCGATCCGGACGACCGGCATAGGCGCGGCCAGCGGCATGACGAGGATAGCCGGAGCCGTAGCCCCGGCTATCGGCGCCGCGCTCGCCGCCCCTTCGCTCGCCGGCCGGGGAATCGCCGCGCCCCTAGCCGTGTTCGCCGTCGCCTACGCCGTCGCCGGCGTAGGAGCCCTCCTGCTACCCTCGGGCGCGGCGGGGGAGCCTATCTCTTGATGCGCTCCTTAAGGTCGGGCATCGAGTAGCCGTAGCTATCCTTCATGTCGCGGAGCGGCCGGTCGACCGGGATGTCGGCCGGAAGGCCGAGCTTCTCCGCGACGGCCGCGGTCGACCACCCGAGGGCCGCGGCCAGGTCCGTGACGCTCATCGTCCCTTCCAGCGCGAAGCCCTCCGGTACCGATCCGGGCCCGGGGGTTCCCGTCGCGGCGTGGGACGACGACGCGGGCGACGACGCGGTCGGCGCTACGGTCGGCGCGGCGCCTCCTTCCCCGGCGTACGGTATGCCTAGTATCCTCGCTACGGCGATCCTCGCCTCGTCGGCCTCGAATCCTTCGATGCCGGCGAGCTTGCCCGTATCCTTGATCATGGCGTCCGCGGGCACGGCCTTAGGGTCGACGCCGACCTCGCGATAGAGCCGCTCGAGCTCGATCCCGAAGGAGTCCGCTACCATGGCGTAGGTCGACGAGCCCTTGATATCCTCTACGCGCAGGTCGCCTAAGGCGGCGCGCTCAGCGAGCGACCGGGCGGAGAATCGAAGCATGCCCGTAGCCTGGCCTATCGCGGCCGCCGCTATGAAGATGCCGAATCCGAAGGCTACGACGACCCGGAGCTTCACGGGCTTGCCTCCGAGGGTCGGAACGAGGCTGCTCTTCTTCGTGGGGCATACCGTGACGCACTCCATGCACGAGATGCACTCCGCAGAGCCGACGGCCTCGGGGCCCGATACGTCGACGTTCATCGGGCAGGCCTTGTCGCATTTCGAGCACGATATGCAGGTAGGAACCGTCCGCTTGATCCTGAAAATAGGGATTCGACCTAGTATCGCGTTGACCGCGCCCAGGGGGCAGACGTACTTGCAGAAGGCCCGCTCGTATAGCGTCGAGAGGACGAGTATGGCGACGAGCATGCCGAGCCCGACGGCGAACTCGGCCCAGACCGCCGTAAGGCCGGCGGGGAGGTGCCCGTACGCGGCTAGCGGGTCGTAGGGCCGTATCACGAGCTCCCCGGTTCTCCAGGTGAAGTATACGACGGCCGCTAGGATCGGGTACTTAAGCCAGCGGAGGACGGCGTCCAGGCGCTTAGGGACGACGAAGCGTCGCCTGAACAGCTTCTTCCCCAGCCAGCCGAAGACTCCCTGCAGGGCTCCGAACGCGCAGAACCAGCCGCAGAAGAAGCGCGATAGGACGACTCCCAGGACGGCTATGCCGCCTAGCATGACGATGTTGCCCGGCTCTATCTTCTTGATGTAATCCCCGCCCGCCAGGAATTTCAGGAGCGTCTCCAAGCCCCCGAACGGGTCGAGCGCGTCGATCGACGGAACGCCCTGCATCCGCTGATGAAGGGCCGCGAGTATCGTCATGCCAGCGAGCGCGACGCCGAGCGTCACGCGCCTAGCGACCTGGATAGGGCTTAGCCTAGTTGCCATCAGGATCTCCTCGATGATTAATGTTTATTGGCTTACGCTAATTCTTTATCGTGTCGGACGCGAGTTCCGCTCTCATGAAGCGATACGCCTCGGCGTCTATCTCGCCTCGGGCGAAGCGCTCGGCGAGAAGCCCTCGGGCCTTGGCCTCCGGCGCGTCGCCTTCCGGCGCGCTCTGCTTCCTAGCCCTCGCGAAAAATACGATAGCGACGATTATCGCCGCTAGGATGAGAACGCCCATGCCTATGCCTCCCCAATGCGCCCAGAGCGGATATCCCTGCATCGCCCAGCCCCCGTATAGTCCTCTGTACATTCAGCGCCTCCATAAGTAGCTTTATATATAGTACTAATGCATATATTGTGCCAACGCAGCCGGTGTTTTAAAAATAAATAAATATATATTATATGAAGAATTAGCCTGAGCGATCTCGGAGACTAGAAAATTGGGATTTCAATAGTGAGAAATGAATTCGCGATAGCGAGGAAAAAAATGCGCATCCATGAGATACTAGAGACGCGGTTAAACATAATATATGACAAATAATGACATCGGCATGTGATAGACATAGCGGGTCGATAAGCATGCAGATGATGGAGGCTCGGTCTATGGCATCATGGAAAGCGTACGCCGCGGGAATCGCCTGGGCTACGATATTCGGTCTTTCGTTCCTCGTTACCAAGGACGCGCTCGAGGTGTTTTCCCCGGTTTCGCTGCTCTTCTTCAGGTTCGCTCTCGCGACGGCGGTTATGGTAGGCTTGGAGCTCGCGGGCGTCGTGAGACTCCGATACGCGGGCAAGCCTCGCCGGCCGCTGCTCCTGACCTGCCTGCTCCAGCCCGTGCTGTACTTCACGCTTGAGACCTTCGGCCTCCGCGAGACCGCCTCGAGCACGGCGGGGCTGATATTGGGCGCCATGCCGGCGGCCGTCGCGGCCCTGTCGGTGCCCATGCTCAAGGAACGCCTGTCGGCGCGGCAGGTCCTCGGGCTCGCGCTGTCCATCGCCGGAGTCGTCCTCATCGTGATGCAGGGCGGGAGCGTTCCGGGCGGGCCGGAGAGCGGCACGGCCGTCGGAAGGACGATAGGGGTGCTCCTCCTCGTAGGGGCGCTCGCGAGCGCGGCCTTCTATAACGTCTATTCCCGTAAGGCGAGCGCCCACTACGCGCCCGCCGAGACGACGTTCGCGATGATGGCTTCCGGGGCCGCGTTCTTCGGCGCGCTCGCCCTCGTCGAGTCATTGGCCGGCGCGCGGCCGCTCGGTCCCGCCACGCCGGCGGCGTGGGGCGCCGTAGCCTACCTGGGGATACTATCGTCCGTCGTCGCCTTCTTCCTCGTCAACCTGAGCCTCTCCCGGCTCAAGGCGGCCCAGTCGGCCATATTCGGGACGCTGACCACGCTCGTGGCGCTCGTGGCGGGCGTTACCCTGCGCGGAGAGGCCTTCGGCGCGGCGCAGGCCCTAGGCGCGGCCGCGATCGTCGCCGGAGTCTGGCTGACGAACGCGCGCGCGCTGCGCGGCGGGGCGGCTTAGGCTCCGGCCGGCCCATGGGCGTCGGCCATGGACCTGAGCCCCGCCGCTACGGCAGGCCTCCACGCTGCCGGCTCAAGGAGTTCGGCCCCCGGGCCGAGCCACCTGAGCAGGGCCACGGCCGTCTCGAGGTCCCACTCGCCGTAGACCATTTCGACCCTGCCGTCCTCCCGGTCCTCGAAGGCGGCGTTGCCGTAGTACCAGTCGCGGCGCAGCTCCGCGGCTCGCTCCTTCGGCATCGCGATCCTTACCGGGGACTCCTCGCGCCAGCCGTCCATGGCGTCTCGCAGCCAGGCCCGGCCGAGCAGGCTGGAAGCGTCGAAGTCCGATCGCGTAGGCGGCATGGCGCGGCCTGGAGCGACTGACGAGACCCTGTCCGACCGGTACATGCGCGTCTTGCCTCCCTCGCGCGGCCGGCCGACGAGGTACCAGCGATCCCTGTCCCACATGAGCCCTAGGGGCTCTACCTCCGTCGGGGGCTCCTCGTCGCGGTAAGGCGAGCGGTAGGCCAGGCGGACGCGCGCCCTGGCGAGCGCCGCCCTGAGGAACCGCGCGACGTTCTCGGCCTCGTCCGGGGGGGCGTCGCCGGAGAGCGGATCCCCCCGCTCCGGGTGCAGGAGGTCCGAGGGGACTCTCTCGAAGCCGATGGCCGCGCGGGCGCGCGCCACGGCGTCCCGGGTCCGCTCGGGCAAGACGGCGAGGAGCTTCCGCTCGGCGGACGCCGCCTGCTCGGGGAAGGGCATGACCCGGAGCCTCCGCATGAAATGCAGCCCGAGCAGCAGCGACGTCGCTTCCTCGGGGTCGAGGGCCACGGGCGGCAGGAAGTATCCGCCCGCGAGCCGGGCTCCGCCGGAGCGCCCCATCTCCGTGGCGACGGGGGCGCCCAGGCCCGAGAGCATCTCGAGGTCCCGATAGACGGTCCTCTTCGATATCCCGAACCGCGCGGCGAGCTCAGTAGCCGATACGACGCGGCCGTCGCGGAGAAGGAGGAGCATATCCATTATACGGTCGAGCCTGCTCATCGAAAAAAAAGTATGACATAGAATGACGCATGGGAGAAGTATCATATAGACATATTATGGGCGGCCGCAACGATATCGTCGCGGCCCGCGGATTACAGGAGGAAACGATGGTCTATAGAAGCGCCGGCGGCGTCGCGTACGAGGAACGGGGCCGGGGGATTCCCTTCATCGCGCTCCACGGCTTCACGCTCGACAGGAGGATGTGCCTCGGGGCCTTCGAGCCGCTCTTCGACGAGGGCGACCGCGCGGCTGTCATGCCGTCGGCGGGATACGGCCGGCCCGAGGGCGGCCTGAGCGCGCGGACGTACCGGCGCGTCTATCCCGACTCGCCGTTCATGGGCGAGTCGGCCGATCTCGGGACGGCCAGCTCGGACGCGATGCTCGAGGCCCTCGGGAATTTCATACGGGAAGTCGTGCCCGAGGGACCGTTCATGCTCGCGGGCGAATCGTACGGCGGGTACCTGGTCCGCGGCCTGGCCCGCGCGTTCCCGGGACGCGTCGCGGGCGCTTTCTTCCTGTGCCCGTCTATAGTCGCGAGGCGAGCCGACCGCGACCTGCCCGCGTCTTTCGTGGTCAGGGAAGAGGACGGATGGGCGGACGGCGCCTCCGCCGCCGACGTGGCCGAATTCGAGGATTGCGCCGTCGTGAAGAGCCGCTACTCCCTGGAAAGGACCCGGGCCGAGGTGATAGCCGGCATCCGGCTGGCCAGGCATCCGGCCCTGGAACGGCTTCAGGCCGGCTCCTACGAGTTCTCCTTCGACGGCCTGGCCAGGGGCGAAGGGTTCTTCGACGCCGTCCTGGACGCCCCCGCCTGCTTCGTGCTCGGGAGGCAGGACGGCTCGGTCGGCTGGAAGGACGCCCTGAGGCTCTGCGACCGCTATCCGCGCGCGAGCTATCATATCGTCGACGCGGCGGGCCATAATCTCCAGATCGATCAGCCGGGCATCTTCGGCGCCGCGTTCGTAACCTGGCTCCTCGCATGCGAGGCGCACGCCTCCGAGGCCGCCCGCGGGACGGCTACTCGTAGCTAGAGCGCAGGTCGTCGACGCGGAGCGCGGACCGCAGTTCCCGGGCGGTCGGCGCCCCGCCGCTCCCGCCGGGCGAACCGGGCGCCGGAACGAAGCGCACGACGCGCTCCTCGCCGGCGGCCAGGTGGAAGCCCGAGTCTTCGAAGCGGCCGGCCAGTCCGTCCGCGGACGGGGCCACGTAGAAGGCCGGCGCCTTGGCCCGGAGCCGTACCGGCAGCGTCCGCCCGGCGGCCGGGAACGCCGCGGTATCGTCGGCCGTGATCACCTCGGCCTCGATGCCCGCGTCGGCCAGCGGGCAGGCCTTCGGCTCCGTCAGGAACAGGCAGGCGCGGCGGGCCCGCCCGTCGCCGCCCAGGCCCTCGGGAGAGAGGGCCGCGTCGACGTAGCACTCGTCGGGCCCGGCCGGCAGCTCGGGGAGAGGGCGGCTCCAGAGGAGCGTCGCCGCCTCGGGCAAGGCCGACACCGGGCCGCGGCCCGATATCCCCTCTCTCAGGTCGGCGACCAGCGAGCCGTCGAACCGCCGCAGGGAGAGGCTTAATCCGGCGCGGATAGCCTGGGGCCCGTCGTTGACCGCGTACGCGAAGGCGACGCCGTCCTTGACGAACAGCGCGAGGAGGAGCGGATCGAAGAAGCGCCTCGCCTCGTGGTGAAGGAGCCGCCAAGAGCCGTCGTACTCGAGGCTCGACCAGCTGGCGCCGGGCCAGACGTCGTTGAGCTGCCAGTACAGGGCGCCCATGCAGCGGGGCCTATTGCAGCGCCAGTATTCCACCGCCGTCTTGATGGCCATGGCCTGCTGGACCTGGGACAGGTAGAGCGTCTCCCTGAAGCCCCTGGGCATGCGGAAATAGCGGAGCATCGTCTCCACTATTATCGAGTTGCCGCGGGGGTTGCGCTGATGGTGCTCCATGACCGGCGAGCTGACGTTGCGCTGCCCTTCCGGGGCGAACGACCGGACGGTGCTATACGAGGGCAGGGCCTGGAAGCCGAACTCCGAGCAGAAGCGCGGCCGCACGCCCAGGTACTCGGAGAACGGCTTGCCCTCGTGCCATACCGACCAGAAATGCATGTCGCCCCGGCCGTCGGCGTGCCAGTTGTCGGCGTAGTCGTTAGGGCCCGCCGAGGGCGAGGAGGGCCACCAGGCGCGGTCCGGGTCGAGCTCGCGGACGACGCGGCCGACGGTGCCCTCGGTTAGCCTGTCGTAGTCGACGACGTAGCGGGACGGGTTCCGCTTCGACTCCTCGTACCAGGTGATGGCCCCGAGCGCCTCGTTGTTGCCGCACCATAGCGCGATGGAGGGGTGGTCGGCGAGGCGCCCGACCTGGTGCCGTATCTCGGCCTCCACGTCGGACAGGAACTCGGCCGAGGCGGGATAGAGCGCGCAGGAGAACATGCAGTCCTGCCACACGAGGAGGCCGAGCTCGTCGCATAGATCGTAGAACGCGTCGCACTCGTAGCGGCCGCCGCCCCAGACCCTGAGGCAGTTCATGTTGGCCGCCGCCGCCGAGCCTAGGAGGTCGGACAGCCTTTCCCGAGTCCAGCGGGAGGGCAGGGCGTCCGCCGGTATCCAGTTGGCGCCCTTGGCGAAAATCGGCTTGCCGTTGACGACGATGGTCATGGACTTGCCGTGCGGGTCCTCGAGGGCGTCGACGCGCAGCTCGCGGAAGCCGACGCGCTTGACGACCTCGTGCGCCCCGGGCCCGCCGTCCGCCGGGGCGACGGAGACGCGCAGGTCGTAGAGGCTCTGCTTCCCGTAGCCGGCCGGCCACCACTCCTCCGGAGCGGCCACGAGGAGCTCTTCCCTCAGTATCGCGGAGCCCGCCTGGACGGCGACCCGCCTGGTCGCGCGCGCCCCGGCCAGCGCTATCTCCAGGACCGCGTCCATCGCTTTGTCGGAATCGACCCGTACCGACAGCTCGACGATGTAGTCGCCCCCCGGCCCGGCTCCCGGCGCCTTCCTGGTCCTCGCGCGAACGTACTCTATCCTGGGTCCGTCTATGCCAACGACTGCGGCCCCGTCGTACAGGCCCCCGGTCATCAGGCAGGGGCCCCAGTCCCAGCCGCCCATGCACTGCGCCTTGCGGACGAGGTTGCGGTGGGGAGAGCTGACGGGGTAGACGGACGCGGGGACGGGATACGGCAGGCGGCCCGCGCGGTCCGCGGCCTCCCGTTCGGGCGATCGTATAGTCACCGACACGACGTTCTCCCCCGGCCGTAGGAGCCCGGTGACGTCGGCGCGGAAACGTCGGAACATGTTGTCCGAGGCGCCGATAGGGCGGCCGTTTAGGCGGATCTCCGCCACGGTGTCTATGGAGTCGAACTCGACGAAGGCCCGCGATCGCTCGAGGAGGGCGGGGCTGGCGACGAACGAGCGCGACAGGAGCCAGTCCGCCCTGCCTATCCACTGGAGCCCGAGCTCGTTAGTCCCGAAGTACGGATCGGGCGCCTCGCCCGAGGCGACCAGGGCCGAGAGTATGTCGCCGGGGACGGACATGGGCCGATCGCTCCCGTCCGGGATATGCCTTAGGTTCCAATCGCCTCCGAGATCGACTCGTTCCATCGCGGTTCCTTAGAGCGAAAAATGAAAAACTTCGTTGACGGTTCCGTAAAGCCATGGTATAGCATGATTGGTTGGATAAAACAACTAACGATTGAGCACATACCCATCGCGCTGGGCGGGTACTGCTCGAGCGGGAAGAGAGAGGGACGAGCGGTGGCGAAAGGCTCTGAACCGAGGACGGCCGCGAGGATCTTCAGGACGGTGTGGCGTAAGCCCGGGATAAGCCGGGTCGACATAGCCAGCAGCCTGGGGCTCGACAAGTCGACCGTCACGAACCAGGTCAACAGGCTCATCGACCTCGGCCTCATCCTCGAGACGGAGGAGGGCGAGGCGTCCAGCAAGGGCGGCCGCAGGCCTATCCAGCTCGTCATCAACAAGAAATTCGGAAGGATCATAGGCATAGAGTTCCAGCTCGGGCTCTACGTCGCGGTCGTCGTGGACCTGTCGGGAGAGATCCTGGGGGAGCGCAGGGGCGCGTTCGATTTCGGCCCGGAAGGCTTCGCGGACAGCGTGCTCGGCATCATTTCCGGTATCGAGGCCGAGTTCGGGTGCGGGCGCGACCTCCTCGGCGTCGGGGTAGGCATAGGCGGCTTGGTCGACTCGAAGAAGGGCCGCATCAGGTACTCGGTCCCCATAGGCATTGACAAGCCGATAGACTTCGCGAAGACGGTCGCGTCCCGCCTGCCGGTGCCGTGCTCGATAGAGAACGACGCCAATTGCTGCGCGTGGGGGGAGCTGTCGTTCAATAGGAGCGAGGAGCTCCGCGATTTCCTCTTCGCCCTGGTGGAGTACCGGAGGCCGCTCTCGAGGAGCCTTCGGGGCGGCATAGGCGTGGGCTTCGGCGTCGTGCTGGGCGGCAAGGTCTATACCGGCGCGCACGGCAACGCCGGGGAGTTCCGGAGCGTGTTCTGCGACGGCCCCGGCGAGCTCCAGTTCTCGCTGAGCGAGCCCGAGCTCGCCCGCCTCGACACCGACCCGGAGGCCCTCTCGAGGGTGTCGGAGGAGCTCTCCAGGAATATGGCGATGCTCGTCAATACGATGGACTTCGATCGAGTGTACATAGGCGGGGATATCGAGTCGCTGGACGTCGACCTCCCCGCCGCGCTGCGCAGGCGGCTGGAGGAGAACTGGATGTATCCCGCTCCCAAGGGCGTCGATATCCGCTACTCCAGCCTCGGCGACAAGGCCGTCGCCTACGGCGCGGCGGGGATGATTTTCGATAGGCTCGTCTCCGAGCGGCTCCTGCCGGGGCTCGGCCCGGAGCAGCAGGCGGCCGACGGCTAGGCCCGTCGCCACGGCATTGGATTCGTCCCCGTAGGGGTCGACATAGAACGGTTCCCGATACGGGCGGAAGGCCCGTCCATAAGGAGGTTCGAATGAAGAGGACGATAGCAGCGATCGCGCTGTGCGCGCTCGCCGCGGCGAGCGGCTTCGCCCAGGAGAAGGTGACGCTCACCGTAATGAACTACCAGCAGGCCGACCAGGCCGGCTACGCCGAGGACGTCGCCATCTGGGAGAAATTCCAGAAGGACAATCCCGGCATCACCCTCGATATCGAGGTGCTGTTCAACGACCCGTACCACCAGAAGCTGCAGGCGTACGCCGCCGCCGGCACCATGCCCGACGTCTTCTACGTCTGGCCGGGCGCGCGCTCGGCCGTCATCCACGAGAAGGCCCTCGCCAAGGACCTCTCCAAGCTGCTCGGGGCCTCCTACCTCAAGGACTTCTCGGCGGCCGCTACCAACCCCGCCAACCAGCTCGGCAAGTACATGGCCATGCTGCCGCAGTCGTTCACCTATACGACCGTCATGTACGTCAACACCAAGCTGCTCGCCGACAACGGCTTCAAGCCGCCCAAGACCTACGCCGACCTCAAGCGCATGGTGCCCAAGCTCAAGGCCAAGGGCATAGCCGTCGCGATGCTCCCCAACAAGGACGCGTGGCCGATGCAGTCTTGCCTCTTCTCGACGGTCGTCGGACGCATGGCCGGGGACGCCTTCGTCGACTCCGTCGTCGCCGGCAAGGCCCGCTTCACCGACCGGCCCTTCGTGGCCGCGCTCGAGGTGATCGCCAATATGTACAAGGACGGCATCCTGTCCCGCGAGGACGTCCAGGTCGGCTACGGCGAGGCCGCCGGCATGTTCGCGTCAGGCAAGGCCGCCATCTACATCGACGGCGACTGGAGGGTCGGCGCCTATATCACCGACAAGGCCTCGGGCAAGGCGCTCATCTCCCCGGCGGCCCAGGAGAAGGACTTCGCCCTCATGCCGCTCGTCTCCCTTCCCGGCGAGAGGAACGCCGGCGTCCTATCCGCCGTGGCCGGCACCGGTTGGTCCGTCTCCTCCTCGCTCGCCGCGGGCTCCGCCAAGGAGAAGGCCGCCGTCAAGCTGTTCCAGTACCTGTACTCGCCCGAGGTCCAATCCATACGCTTCAGCACCGGCGCCTACGTCCCCACCCGCAAGGGCGTCAAGGCCGACGTAGAGCCGCTCGTCGCCAAGGTCCCCGTCTACTACGCCGATAACGCCAAGACCTGCTACGTCATCGACGGCGTCCTCGACCCCGCCGTGTACAACGTCATCAACGACGGGCTCATCGCCATCGGCCTCGGCACCAAGGCTCCCGCCCAGGTAGCCGCGGAGACCCAGAAGGCCTTCGAGGCCTGGAAGGCCTCGAAGAAGTAGTCGTTCCCGCCGCCGGCGACGGGCTTGTCGCCGGCGGCCTTTCCTTCCGCTATAATTACCTCGAGGGGATACGCGTTGAATAGACTCCGAACCCGCGGCGAGGAGACGAGGGCCTACTGGGCCCTGGTTCTGCCCGCCTTCAGCATCTACCTGCTCGTGATGGCCTTTCCCATCGTCCTGTCGGTAGTCCTTTCGCTATCGGATTATGACGGGGGCAAGATGTTCGGCGGCGAGCCCTGGGGCTTCGCCGGCTTCCGCTCGTACGCCCGCGTGTTCGCGGACCCGTATTTCTGGAACGCGCTCAAGAACAACGCGTTCATAGTGCTTATCTCCGTCTTCGGGCAGCTGCCGCTCGGCTTCGTCTTCGCCTATATTATCTATAGGAAGATTGTAAAATGGCCGGGATTCTGGCAGGGCGTGCTCTACGTCCCCAATATCATATCGGTGATAGTGGTAGGCCTCCTGTGGCAGACTATATTCTCGCCCAACGGGCCGATCGCCGAGGTCATGAACTCCATGGCCCGCTCCGGCTTCCAGTCGAAGCTGGAGGCGCTCTTCTCCGGCTCGGGCGGGTTCGCCGTCACCGACGACCTCGTCCGTAGGATACTAGACCTCGCGGGGCCCGCGGCCTCAGAGTGGTTCACCGATCCCGTGCCCGAGCTCAAGGACCTGATACTCTCCTACGAGGGCGCGCCCCGCGCTGAGCTCATAGGCGACCTGTGCAACCTGTTCGTGGCCAGGTGGAGCCCGGAGTTCCTCTCCAAGCCGAACCTCGCCATGATGCCCATCATGTTCGTGATACTCTGGATGTACACGGGCATGTACCTGATTCTCTTCCTCGCCAATATGCAGAAGATAGATACGCAGATCATCGAGGCCGCCAGGATCGACGGCGCCTCGGAATGGCAGGTCATGCGCTTCGTGATCCTCCCGGCCCTCTCGGGCACCATCGTCAACTCGGCTATACTCGCGATCTCCGGCTCGCTGTCCAGCTTCTCCCTCATCTTCGCGATGACGGGCGGAGGCCCCTCCAGGGTCACGGAGATACTATCCATATACATGTACAACAACGCGTTCCTAGGCAGGCCCAACCTGCCCCTGGCGAACGCCATCTCGCTCATCATGGTAGTCATCAGCTTCCTCCTCATAGGCCTGACGAAGGCCGTCGAGAAGCGCTACGGCGGGAAGGAGGACTAGGATGACGGAAGAACTAAGGACCACCGCGCTCGGAAGGGCTGGAGGCCGCTTTGCCAAGGGCCTGGCCTACGCTATCATGATCGTCTTCACGGCCATGACGCTCTACCCTATATTCTGGCTCATCATGAACTCGTTCAAGGCGACGCGGGAATTCCAGGTCAGCCAGTTAGCCCTGCCTAAGGAGCCTACCCTGGCGAACTACGCCGGCGCGTGGGAGATGGGCGACTTCGCGCTCCTCTTCCCGAACTCGCTCGTCTACACGGTAGGCGCCACGGTCGGCATAGTCGTCGTGTCGCTGCTGGCCGGCTTCGCCTTCGCTAAGATAGGCTCGAGGGCCACCAAGCCTCTCTACAACGCGTTCATAATCGGTATACTCATAACCGCCCAGTCGCTGATGATCCCGCTATTCCTGGAAGTCAACCTCCTCGGCATCTACAATACGCGGCTGGCGGTGCTACTCGTGTATATAGGGACGGGGCTGCCCCTCGGCGTGTACCTGGCGACGGAGTACATCAAGTCCATCCCCAACGCCCTCATCGAGTCGGCTCGCATCGACGGCGCGGGCTTCTTCCGTATCTTCTGGAAGATAGTCCTGCCCATGTCGATGCCCGTCGCGATTACGCTGTCAATCCTGAATATCTCCAACATCTGGAACGAGTTCGCGCTCATAAACATCCTCGTGTCGAAGACTGAGCTCAAGTCCCTGCCGCTCGGCATCTTCAAGTTCTCCGGCTCCCTCTCCACGGACTACGGCAAGCAGTTCGCCGCGCTGACCATAGGCATGGTGCCTATGCTCTTGTTCTACATCGTCTTCCGCAAGCAGATCACCAAGGGCGTCGCCGCCGGCGCCGTCAAGGGCTAAGGAGAGTCTCGCATCATGCCTAGCACCGAAATCGGCCGCTCCGGCGGCTTCCCCGACGGATTCCTGTGGGGCTGCGCCACGTCCAGCTATCAGATCGAGGGCGCCGCGGGCGTTGACGGCCGCGGACCCTCTATATGGGACGCCTTCTGCCGCGAGCCCGGCCGCGTATCGCGCGGCCAGAACGGCGACGTGGCCTGCGACTCGTACCGCCGCTGGCCCGAGGACGTGCGGCTCCTGTCAGAGCTAGGCGTCGGCGCCTACCGCTTCTCCGTCGCCTGGCCCCGGGTCCAGCCGGACGGCCGAGGCGGGCCTAACCGGGCCGGGCTCGACTACTATTCGCGCCTCGCGGACGCTCTCCTCGAACGGGGCATAGAGCCCTGGGTGACGCTGTACCATTGGGACCTGCCGCTCGCTCTCGGCGAGGCCGGAGGCTGGACCGCCCGGGATACCGCCTATCGCTTCGCGGACTACGCGTCGATAGTATACGGCGCCTTGGGCGATAGGGTCGGGCACTGGACGACGCTCAACGAGCCCTGGTGCTCGGCCTTCCTGGGCTACGAGCACGGCGAGCACGCGCCGGGCCTGCGCGATAGGAACGCGGCGTTGCGCGCCGCCCATCACCTGCTGCTGGCCCACGGCCTGGCCGTGGAGGCCTTCCGCTCGGGCGGCCATGCGGGCGAGATAGGGCTGGTCATCAACCCGGCGACGCCGAGGCCCGCGACCAGGCGCCCGGCCGACCTCGAGGCCGCGCGGCGCGCCTCCGTGGAGCGTACCGGCCTGTGGCTCGACCCGGTCTTCGGCCGCGGCTATCCCGCCCCGTACCTCGCCGCGCGAGGCGCCGCGATGCCAGCGCTGGACGGCGACATGGCGACTATAGCCGCGCCCGTGGACTTCGTAGGCGTCAACTACTATAACGAGGACGCCGTCGCCGCGGCGCCCGCGTCTCCCGCCTCGCCGGACGGATACCGCCTCGCGCCTACCTCTACGGAGAAGACCGAAATGGGCTGGGACGTCGTTCCCCAGGGCCTCAGGCGCGTGCTCGGCTTCATAGCCGGTTCATGGCCCGTCGGGGCCCTGTACGTCACCGAGAACGGGGCCGCGTACGCCGATACCGAGGAATCCGCGGGCCGCGTCCGCGACGCCGACAGGGTGGCCTACTACCGCGGGCACCTAGCCGCCTGCCGCGACGCGATCTCCGACGGCGTCCCGCTCCGGGGCTACTTCGCGTGGAGCCTCCTCGACAACTTCGAGTGGGCGCACGGCTACGACAGGAGGTTCGGCCTCGTCTCCGTGGACCCCCGGACGCTGGAGCGCAGGCCCAAGGATAGCTACTATTTCTATCGCGACGCCGTCGCGGGCTACCTGGAATAGCGCGGCCAACCCGACCGGCGGGCTCGCCCGGAGGGTCAGCCGCATAGTTTTGCGTAGTTCCCGTCCCGTTCGCGTGCTATACTAGGCGCATCCAGCGGAGTTGGCGGGATCGCTATGAAAGTTAAGAGCGCGACGATTAGCCTCTGCCGAAAGACGCTCTACGAATCGATATCGGCGGAGACGATGCTACGTTTCGTAAGGCTCGTGGACCCGGAGTACGACCTCTACGCGCGATCGGGCATACCGGAGAATATCCCCATCACCAACCAGATGGCCGCGCAGCGCATCGTCGAGGACATCGTCGAGGACGGGCGCTTCATCGATTTCGTGGAGGCCCTGGTCAAGGTCGATTCCGAGGGCTACATGGGCCGCTCCTATCCCATCAAGGGCCTGGGGCAGGTCGTCAAGACCCTTACGCGGGACGGTTTCGTGTTCGACAGGGCGACGGGGCAGTTCTTCGAGAATTCCAGCGAGAGGGCCAGCCCGGACTGGGGGCGCCTCAGGGACGGGGACGAGCGGCAGGTCGCGGTGCTCAGGCTGGACGTCGTCGCCAATTCCGTACTCGTTAAGCGGAACGCCGCGGACAAGGTGGAGAAGGCCTATTCCGCCCTGCGCTCGATAGTATACCGGGCGGTGGTCGGGCGCTTCGGGCGCTTATGGTCATGGGAAGGCGACGGGGCCCTCGCGGCCTTCCTCTTCGGGCAGAAGGAGCGCTCCGCCCTGCTCGCGGGCGTCGAGATACTGAACGAGCTGTTCTTCTTCAATAGGCTGTCGAATCCCCTGGACGAGCCGCTCCGCGTCAGGATAGCCGCGCACGCGGGGCCGATACGGTACCGGGAGAACGTCATGGAGCTGCTCAAGAACGATACGCTCAAGGACGTCGTGACTATCGAGTCGTCCTCGACGCCGACCGATACGCTCGGGGCCTCAGCCAACCTGTTCCTCTCCATAGACCGGGTCATGCAGGATCGCTTCGGGCCCGAGCGCCAGTCGCCGGTAGGGAAGATACGCCACTACGCGGTCAACCTGGAGCGCGTATGAGGCTCGTATTCTTCACGGCCGACCGCAAGGCGTCGCTCGCCGGCCGCGCCAAGTCGCCCGCGTTAGCCGAGAGCCTCGGCGTAGACGCGCTCAAGGCCTATCGGCCGGAGCCGGGCGACCTCTGCTACTTCGACGTCTCCGGCCTCGACGAGGCCGGCACGCGCAAGGCGTACTCCGCGCTCAGGCGGCGCTGCGGGGACTCGGCCTGGGGCGTCGTCGATCCCGAGGGCGCCGTCGCCGACCCGGCGACGGCCTTCTTCGCCGGCGCGTCCGACTACCTCGGGCCCGCCGCCTGCCGCGCCGGGCTCGACAAGGCCAGGGTAAAGGCCGTGCTGGCCTTCGCTGCCGCCAGGACCTCGGCGGGGGGGACGGGCGGGGCCTCCGTAAGCCCCGCGGGCCAGCGGGCCGGCGCGGCGGAGCCCGGGGCCTGCGCAGAGTCGCCCGCGGCTTTCCCCGGGTGGAAGTCTATCCGGCCGGGATCCTCCTATCCGTTCTATTTCCTATACGTCGCGGTATCGGCTCAGGTTAACCTCAGGACGAGGCTCGGGGAGGCGGGATACGGCACCCTTCGCGATAGGCTGCGCCTGCAGATGCAGCAGGCCCTGGCCGAGGCCGACGCCCTGCTCTGGATGGAGACCGACTCCAGCGCGCTCTACCTCGTCCCGCCGTGCGCGTCTAACGTCGCCGCCGCCTCCGAGGCCTGCCTCCGGATGCTGCTCGGCGCGCCGCTCGTAGGCTATGAACGGCTCGGGCTGCCTTTCCCCGTGGATTTCGTCTTCGCGATGCATTCGGGCGAGACGGAGTTCGAGGCTCCCGGCAAGACCGGTACCATAGTCTCCGACGCCGTCAATTTCAGCTTCCACCTGGGCGCGAAGCGCGCCGAGCCGGGGAGGCTGACCGTATCGGGGGAGGCCTACGCGCTCGCCTCGCCGCGGGGGCTGTCCGACCTCTTCGTCCCCGCCGGTACGTACGAGGGGCGCTCGATAATGAATTCAAGGCGCTTCGGCGTATCCGGGGCTTGAAGCTCGACTCGGGCGGGCCGTTTCAGTACACTCTATGGCATGCCTTCCCGCTTAACGCCTCGCCGGGTCTCGATAGCCTGGGAACTTACAGGATTCTTCTTCGCCTTCGGCCTGGTACTGTCGTACGGAGCCTTCCTCGCGTTCGGCCGCGTGACGACCGGTATAGCGCTCCGCGTCGGGGCGAGCGTAGCCGTCGACGCCTTCGAGTCCGGCTTCCCCGTCCGCGACGCGTCCGGGCTCAGGGCCCTGGCGGGCGCCGGCAACGGCCGCCTCTCGTCCCTCCAGCGCGGCCTGCCTTTCCTGGCTTCCCACGACTCGTTCTCCGGAGTGCGCCTCTACGCCCGGTCGCCGGGCGAGCGCTGGATACGTTTCGCCCAGGGCGCTGACGGCATCCTCGACTCGTCCTTGGCCTCCGGCGAGGACGCCGAGCGCCTCGGGATGGCGGAGCCCGAGCGCGTATACCTCCGGCGCGGCCAGGATCTCTTCTCCGGCCGCGCGGTTCCCGTCTACCTGCGCCTCCCTTCCGGGCCGGACGGCACGGAATGGGCGCTCGGGGCCGACGTCGACGCTACCGGGGTCGTCGATTTCCTCGTGGAGCATAGGCGGGAGACGGCCCTGTTCGCGGCGATCCTCGCGGGCCTGTCCCTCGTCCTCGGGCGCGTCTTCGCCCGGCGCTTTACCCGGCCGCTTATAAGGCTGGCTGGCGCCGCGGAGGAGTATAGCAGGGGGCGGTCGGCCGTCTCGTTCTATAGCGGCAGGCGCGACGAGATAGGCCTGCTAGGCAGGACGCTCGCCGGCATGGCCGCCGAGGTAGAGCGGAGGCGCGTCGAGACGGAGTCGCGGCTAGCCGCGATGGAGGCCATGAACGATATCGACAAGGCCGTCCTGTCGACGGCGACGCGTACCGAGCTCCTATCCAAGGTCGCCAGGATAGTCGAGGGCACCATGCATTCGACCGCCGTAGCCATCGCCCTCCGCAACGAGAGCCGGATAGGATGGGACATCGCCGCCCTGAGCGGCGCTCCTTTCAGGGAGCGAGTCCCCGGAGCCTCATCCGCCGGAACCTCTCGCGAGGGAGCCCTTCCCAACGGAGCCCTTCCCAACGGAGCCCTTCCCAACGGAGCCCTTCCCAACGGAGCGACGCCCGCGTCGAGGGACGAGGACTTCTATCCTTTCGTATCCGACGCCCTGCTGGAACCCGGCGCCCTGGAGCGCTTCGAAACGTACTACGACGCGCCCGTCAGGGGCTCGGGCCTGGAAACCGCCGCGGTAGCCTACGACGTCATGAGCGCCGACTCGGGAAGGCTCGTCGCGGCTCCCCTCCGCGTCGACGGCCGCTACCTGGGATCCCTCATGGTGGCCGCCGACCGCGACGAGCCGTTGACCGCCGAGGAGCGGCGCGTCTTCACGATGCTCGCCGACCAGGCGGCCGTCGCGCTGCGCAGCATCCTCGAGCACGAGGCGAGGGAGGAGAATTTCCTGGGCGTCATCAGCGCGCTCTCGAGGGCCATAGACGCCAAGTCCCGATGGACCGCGGGCCACTCGGAGCGCGTGGCCCGCCAGTCGGTAGGCCTCGGGGAACGGCTCGGCCTCTCCTCCGAGGAGCTCCGTAACCTGCGCGTCTCCGCGACCCTGCACGACGTGGGCAAGATAGGCGTGGGCGAGGCCGTGCTCGACAAGCCCGGCAGGCTGAGCGCAGCGGAGTACGCCGAGATAAAGCGCCACCCGAGCGTAGGCGCCGACATGCTCGACGGCATCCGCTCCTTCGACGCCATCGTGCCGGCGGTCCTCCACCACCACGAGCGCTGGGACGGGGGCGGCTATCCCGCCGGGCTGTCCGGCGAGGCGATACCGCTCGCGGCCCGCATCGTCGCGGTCGCGGACGTGTGGGACGCGATACGGGAGGATAGGCCCTATAGGAAGGGCTTCCCCGTCGACGAGGCGGTCCGGTTCATGGAGGACCAGTCGGGCCTGATGTTCGACCCGGCCGTCGTGGGTGAATTCCTGTCCTTCGCCCGCGGGCTCGAGCATCCGGCCGGAGGATGACCCGGGGCGCCCCGTTGCATATATATACGCTTATCTGCTAGTTTCTATGCATGAGAACATTGGATAGGGCCTCCGCGGGGGCGTCCGCGGCTAAGGCCATGCTCACCGTCTCGAGGGCGCAGAAGGACGAGGCGCTCCGCCTGGCGGC
>JAHIWG010000096.1 GCA_018816345.1 Spirochaetota bacterium
GGTCGATCGCGCCGTCGGCGGCCACCGCGCGCTCCAGCGCCGTCAGGTGCCCGTCGCCCTCGATGACGCCGTGCTTTATCGCCTCGGCGAGGCCGCAGGCGAGGTCGTAGCCCGGGAGGCCCGAGAGCAGGGCGGGGTCGACGAGCACGAAGCGCGGCTGGGAGAAGCACCCGACGAGGTTCTTGTAGCCGCGGTAGTCTATGCCGTTCTTGCCGCCTACCGAGGCGTCGACCATGGCGAGCAACGTCGTGGGGACGAAGCCGAAGTCGAGGCCCCTCATCCACGTGGAGGCCGCGAAGCCCGCGAGGTCGGAGACGCTGCCGCCCCCGACGCCGACCGCGGTCCAGTCCCGGCCCACGCCGAGCTCCAGGAAGCGCTCGTAGAGGCCGTCGAGGGAGGCGAGGCACTTGGCCGCCTCCCCGCGCGGCACGACGGCTATCCTGTCGTCTCCCGCCAGCCGCCTGACGAAGCCGGCGGTGAGCTCGTCGGCGACGAAGACGGTCCTGCCGGTATCGACCAGGCCCTCCAGGGCCGCGATAGGGGCGAAGCGGATAGTCGAGGACGAACGCTCGCCCTTGACGAGCAGGTCCTCCGGGCCGGCGACGGTATCCTCAGGGTCGACGCGGACGCGCCCCGGGCTGTCCGCGGCGCTCACGGCTCCACGTCCTTGGCCAGCTCCTGGACCGTCTTCCTCATTATCAGGATCTTCCGCATCAGTCGCTTGAAGGCATCGGGAGACAGCTGCTGGTCCTTGTCGCTCATGGCCTGGCTCGGGTCGATGTGGACCTCTATCTCGAGGCCGTCCGCGCCTGCCGCGACGGCGGCGAGGCTCATGGGCTCAATGAGGCCGAGGACGCCCGTACCGTGCGACGGGTCGACGAAGACCGGCAGGTGGCTCATCGCCTTGGCGGCGGGCACGATGGAGAGGTCGAGCGTGTTCCGGGTATAGGTCTCGAAGCTCCTGATGCCGCGCTCGCAGAGGATCACGTTAGGGTTGCCTTCCGCGAGGATGTACTCGGCGCAGTTGAGCCACTCCTCCAGCGTGGAGTACATGCCGCGCTTGAGCAGGATCGGCCTGCCCGACTTGCCGGCCTCTCGCAGCAGGGAGAAATTCTGCATGTTGCGGGCGCCGATCTGCAGGATGTCCGCGTACTCGCCCACCCAGCTGACGTCCCGGGTATCTATGACCTCGGTGACTATGGGCAGGCCCGTCTCGCGCCTGGCCTTGTCGAGTATCTTGAGTCCCTTGAGCCCTAGTCCCTGGAAGGCGTAGGGCGAGGTCCTCGGCTTGAACGCGCCGCCTCTCAGCATCGTCGCCCCGGCCTCCTTGACCGCGACGGCGGTGCGGACGAGCTGATCCTCCGACTCGACTGCGCAGGGGCCGGCTATCACGACGAGGTCCTCCCCGATGCGGAGGCCGCCCACCTCGACTATCGTCTTCCTACCGTCCGCCTTGTGGCCGGTTAGCTTTAAGTTCTTCATAGTACCGTAACCTTCCGCCGTCCTATCCGGCCCTAGTCTCTTGCATAATCCGCGCTCCCGGGCGTATACAGGCTCCTAGCGTGGTCGTACAAGACCGCGCCGGAAGGATACCGCCATGAGCGCCCTATCGTCGAGGGCGGCCGGCATAGAGCCGTCCCGCACCATAGCCATGAACCAACGCGCCCGCGACCTGGCCGCCGCGGGCAGGGATATCGTCGACCTCACCGTCGGTGAGCCTGATTTCCATCCGCCGGCCGAGGTCCGCGAGGCGGCCAGGCTCGCCATCGCCGAAGGCGCCGACCGCTACACGCCCGTCGCGGGAGAGCCCGCGCTCCGCGAGGCCGTCTCCCGCAAGCTCCTGCGTGACTCCGGCCTCGCGTACCCGGCCTCCCGCGTCATGGCGTCGTGCGGCGCCAAGAGCGCCCTGTCCAACGCCATGCTCGCGCTGTGCGGCCCCGGCGACGAGGTGCTCGTCCCCACGCCGGCCTGGCTGTCGTACGCCGAGATGGCCAAGATAGCCGGCGCCGCGCCCGTCTTCGAGCCGTGCTCCGCCGCCGACGGCTATAAGCTCCGTCCCGAGCGCCTCGCGGCCGCCGTCACGGCCCGCACGCGCGTCCTCGTGCTCTGCTCCCCCTCTAATCCGACCGGCGCCGTCTATACGCGCGCCGAGCTCGAGGCCCTCGCGTCCGTCCTCGTCCGCTTCCCCGACGTCTGGATACTGTCCGACGAGGTCTACGAGAGCATCCGCTACGTGCCCGAGGTCCCCAGCCCGGCCTCGGTCGCCGCCATCGCCGACCGCGTCGTCGTCGTAGGCGGCCTTTCCAAGTCGCACGCCATGACGGGCTGGCGACTCGGCTTCCTCGCGGGGCCCAAGGCCGTCGTCGACGCCTGCATAGCCATCCAGGGCCAGACCACGACCTGCGCGTCGTCCATAACCCAGCGCGCCGGAATCGCGGCCTTAGCCGGGGACCAGGCACCCGTGGCCGCCATGGCCGCCGCGTTCAGGCTACGCCGAGACCGGGCGTACGCCAGGCTGGCCGCGATCCCGGGCTTCAGGCTCGCCGCCCCGGACGGGGCGTTCTACCTGTTTCCCGACGTGTCCGCGCTCTTCGGCTCCGAATGGCGCGGAGTTCGCATAGAGGGCTCGGATGATTTCTGCCTGTACCTCCTGGAGGAAGCCGGCGTAGCCCTGGTTCCCGGCTCAGCCTTCGGCGACGATGCCTGCGTCCGTATGTCGTTCGCGGCCTCCGACGCCGCTATAGACATGGCTCTCGACCGCATAGAGGCCGCCGTCGTCGCGCTCGGGAGCCGCTAAGGTTCCCCGGAGCGCGGGCGGCGCGCCTCGCGGCGCCTGGCGGATAGGCACAGCGCTCCGCCCGGGCGGCCGGTGGCTCTACGGGCTCGCTCCCCCGGCCGCGCCGTGGAGGAGCCCTATGCTTTGTAGCTAAAATAAAAGTAGAAGGAGTAGTTCGCGGGCGAATCGCCGCGGAGGAGAGAAGTTGGTACCTGTTCGTTGGTAGCCATGAGCAGACCGTACCACGCCTGAAAAAAAGAATCAAGTTACTATCGACAGTAACCGCTTGAAAAAACGATGAAATGCCTGGATACTGGCCCGGAGGAGCGAACGATGCGAGAGATACTAGTGCTAAACGGACCGAACCTCAATTTGCTGGGCGCGAGGGAACCCGGCGTCTACGGCACCCTGGGCCTCGCCGATATCGAGTCGCGCCTGCGGGCGCTGGCGCCCGAACTCGGGGTAGCCCTCAGGTTCTTCCAGTCGAACCACGAGGGCGCCCTGATAGACGAGCTGCACGCCGGCATGGGGCGCTCGGCCGGGGCTATTTTCA
>JAHIWG010000097.1 GCA_018816345.1 Spirochaetota bacterium
GAGCGCCCGGTCGACCTTGGCGCTCGCGTCCATGATTGCCGAATAGGACGCGCCCCGGACGTAGGTCTCGAGCACGGCGAGGTCAGGCACGGTATTGACCGTGAGGCCGCCGTTCTTCATCACCGGGTGGACGCGTATATGGTCGTCGTCCCTGAAGGTCTCGCGCTGGGCGTGGATGGCGAGCATGGCGATGGACGCCGCGTTAAGGGCGTTCACGCCCTTCTCCGGCCAGGCCCCCGAATGGGCGCTCTTGCCCAGGAACGACGCCCGCTTGGCTATGAAGCCGTTGAGCGTGCCGTTGACGGTCGCGGCCTTGCCCTCCTGGTCGGGCATGGAATGGTACTTGAGGACGACGCTGGCGTCGTCGAAGGCCCCGAGCCGTAGGAGCTCCTGCTTGCCCGACAGGAATCGTATCCTCCCGGCCTCGCGCAGGCCCAGGCGATATTCCATCTCCAGGTACTCCTCGGCCGGCGCTCCGAGGAACACTATGCGCGCGCCCTCGCGCTCGTGGACGCGGGCCGCGGCGAGCGCCTTGAAGGCGGCGGCCATCACCGCCATCTGGGCGTTATGCCCGCAGGCATGGGCGACCCCGCCCGACGAGCCTGGCGCGCCCTCTATCCCGGGGGTGAGTATGGCGTCCATGTCGGCGACGAGGAAGATAGCGGGCGCCCCGGCCGGGCCGAGCTCGGCCTTGATGCCGGTGACGGCCAGGCCCGTCTCGATACGGGCGCCGGTAGGCGCGAGCTCCTCGATGAGCGCCCGCGCGGTCGCCTCCTCGCGGAACCCCAGCTCGGGCCGGGCTCCGAGCCTCCGCGCGAGGGCCTCCGCCTCGTCGGCCCCGAGCGCCAGGGCCTTCTCGACATCGTCTCGCAACCCCGTTCGTACCATGCACGTCTCCTTGGGCGCCGGGCGGTCCGGCGCTTCGTATCGGTTCCGGATAGTACTATCCAGGGATCATTTATACAACCATGATCGATTATCTCTTGAATTAGGGGATATTTTGACATAAGATTTCAAGCTGTCGCATCGATCCGGAGGCATAGCCTGAAAGGCTCGAGCGGCATACCCAGGAGGATACCAATGAAACGCATCGCGTTACCGATCGCCCTGTTACTAGCGCTCGCGCTGGCCCTGCCGGTCGCGGCCGCGCCCGCCCCCACGAGCGTGTTCCTGCTCATCTCCGGCTCTCTCGGGGACAAGGGCTTCAACGACTCGGCCAAGGCCGGGCTAGACATGATCAAGGCAAAGTACGGCAGCAAGGTGACCACCAAGTACACGGAGCTCGGGTCGGACACCGCCAAGTACGCTCCCTCGCTGGAGGACGCCGGCGCGGAAGGCTACTCCATAGTATTCTGCTCCAACAACTTCCGCAGCGCCGTCCAGGAGATCGCCGCGCGCTATCCTAAGACGCTCTACGTCATGTACGACGGCTGGGTAGAGGGCGACATCAAGAACGTCTACTCCATCCAGTATAAGAACTCGGAGGCCGGGTACCTGGCCGGCGTGCTCGCCGGGACCATGACCAAAGGCTCGGGCGACCCGAGGCTCAACGCCGACAACGTCATAGGCTTCATAGGCGGACGCGACATCACCGGAATCAACGACTTCTTCGTCGGGTACATCGCCGGCGCCCAGAAAGTCAACCCGGCCGTCAAGATAGTCTATAACTACGTCAACTCGTTCACCGACACGGCCAAGGCCAAGGACCAGGCCCTGATCCAGTTCGGCTCGTACAAGGCGGACATCGTCTACCACGCCGCCGGCCGCGCCGGGCTCGGCCTCTTCGACGCCGCGGTGGAGACGGGCAAGTACGCCATCGGCGTCGACACCGACCAGGCCTCGATGTTCTCGACGGAGCCCGCCAAGGCCGGCCTCGTCCTGTCGTCGACCCTGAAGCGCGTAGACCTCACGCTCTCCGGCATCTTCGACCGCTTCATGGCCGGGGAGAGCCTCGGCGGCAAGAAGGTCTACCTCGGCGTCGCCGAAGGGGTCATAGGCTTCGCGCCGTTCAACGCGGCCGTCCCCTCCGCCACCCAGAAGGCCATGGAGAAGATCATAGCCGAGGTCAAGGCCGGATCCGCTAAGGTCCCGTCCGCCTTCGACATGAGCGCCGACGACATCAACAAGATGCGCGACGCGGTGAACCCCAACAAGTAAGCTCCCCCGGGCGCGGCGGCTGAACGGAACGCCCGTCGCGCCCGAGCCTCGTCCGCGGATACCCGCGACGCTCGAACCCGGTCCCGGGGCCTATGCCCGGGACCGACTGCCGAGGACCTGTCCGACGGGACGCCTGGTCCGGAAAGAAGAACACCGGTGGATACGATTCTCGAGGCCGTCGACCTGTGCAAGGTCTACGGCAACGGCACCGCGGCTAACAGGCACGTCGACTTCGCCGTGCGGCCCGGGGAGATACACGGCCTCGTGGGCGAGAACGGGGCCGGCAAGTCGACGCTGATGAAGATCGTCTACGGCGAGGAGTCCCCCAGCTCGGGGACCCTCCTGCTGGACGGCCGGCCTGTCAGATTCGGATCGTCCCGGGACGCCATAGCCGCCGGCATAGGCATGGTGCACCAGCACTTCATGCTCGTCCCCTCCCTTTCCCTCGCCGAGAACCTCGTGCTCGGGAGCGAGCCGAGGAAGAAGTCCGGCATGTACGACCTCGAGGAGGCGGTACGGATAACCCAGTCGCTCTCGGATAAGTACAACCTCAAGGTGACGCCGAGGGCCCGCGTCGTCGACGTCTCCGTCTCCATGCGCCAGAAGCTGGAGATCCTCAAGACGCTGTACCGCGGCGCCAGGATACTCATCCTCGACGAGCCGACGGCGGTGCTGACGCCGCAGGAGACGGACGAGCTGTTCGTCGAGCTCAAGGACCTCCGGGACAAGGGCCATACCATCATCTTCATCAGCCACAAGCTGGGCGAGGTGTTCGAGCTCTGCGACCGCGTGACGGTGATGCGCGACGGCGCGATGATAGCCACCCACGACTCGGGCGACGTCGACAGGCAGACCATCTCCAACGAGATGGTCGGCCGCGAGGTCCGCCTGACCGTCGATAAGAAGGCCGCCTCTCCGGGAGCGTCCGCGCTCGACGTCAGGGACCTGTCCTACGTCGACGACTTCGGCATTACCATGGTGGACCGCGTCTCGTTCTCGCTGCGCGAGGGGGAGGTGCTGGGCGTCGTGGGCGTCGACGGCAACGGCCAGTCGGAGCTCGTCCGCATCCTGACGGGCTCCGCCGCCACCCTCACGGGCTCCGTCAGGAAGCGCGGGACAGACATCACCAACGCCACGCCGAGGCGGATCCGCAGGGCGGGGATAGCGCACGTGGCGGAGGACCGCATGACGGTAGGCACGGCCCTGCCGGCGAGCATTGCCGACAACCTCCTCGCCGACCGCTACTCGGCCCCCGAGTACACCGGCGGCGGGTTCCTCAGGCGATCCGCGATGGCGGCCGCGGCCGGCGATATAGTCAAGCGCTTCGACATACGCTGCTCCTCGCCCGGCCAGCCGGTCGCCAGCCTCTCGGGCGGCAACATGCAGAAAGTGGTCATAGGCAGGGAGTTCACCGCCGCCGCCGACGTCCTCATCGTGTCCCAGCCGACGCGCGGCGTCGACATCGGCGCCATAGAATTCATCCACCGGACTATCCTCTCGATGAGGGACGCGGGCAAGGCCATACTCCTCGTATCCTCGGACCTCGGGGAGGTGCTAACGCTGTCGGACAGCCTCGTCGTCATGCACTCCGGCAGGATCGTCGCCTACTTCCCGGACGCGTCCGCCGTCACGGACAAGGAGCTAGGCCTCTTCATGCTCGGCGTCAAGCGCCAGGACGAAACTGAGATCAGGAAGGTCCTCCATGGATAAGCATCTTAAGAAGCGCGGCCTAGCCGGGAAGATGGCGATGTTCTTCACCGACAGGGACGCCCTCGAGCCGGCCCTCGTGACCCTTTTCGCGGCCCTGTTCTCGCTGCTCGCCGGCGTGGGGCTCATATTCCTGGTCAGCAAGGAGCCTTCGCAGTCGGTCAGGAACTTCCTCCTCGGGCCGTTCCTCCGCACGTACAACATCTACTACATGATGATAGCGATGGTGCCGCTGACCTTCACGGGCCTCGCGCTCTGCATCATCTACCAGTCGAAGCACATGTCGCTGATCGTCGACTCGTCCTTCTATATAGGGGCGGTCGTCGCGACGGCCATAGGCGTCAACCTGAGCCTGCCGGCGGGCGTACACCCCCTCGTGGCGATGCTGGCCGCGGGTACGGTAGGCGGCCTCATAGGCCTCCTGCCCGCCATCCTCAAGATACGGTGGAGGGCCAACGAGCTGGTATCGTCGCTGATGCTCAACTACGTGTTCTACTTCGTGGGGAGCTTCGTGATCCTGTACTTCCTGCGCGACAGGAACCAGACCATCCTATCCTCCCTGCCGTTCAAGCAGACCTTCCTCCTGCCCCGCCTCGTGCCGAACACGCAGCTCCACGCGGGCTTCATCATCGCGGCCGCCTTCGTGGTGCTGGTATCGATATTCCTGTACCGCACGAAGTGGGGCTTCGAGATCAGGCTGATCGGCGCCAACCAGAAGTTCGCCGCCTACGCCGGCCTGTCGGTGCCGACGGTTATCCTGTACTCGCACTTCGTATCGGGCTTCCTAGGCGGCGTCGGCGGCGCGATAGAGATGGCAGGGCTCTATAAGGCCTTCATCTGGCAGATGAACCCGTCATACGCGTGGGACGGCGTCATAGTCGCCATGCTGGCGCGCAAGAACCCTAAGTTCGTGCCGCTTTCCGCGTTCTTCCTCGCGTACATGCGCGTGGGCGCGGACTTCATGTCCAGGCGCGGCGACGTGGCGTTCGAGTTCATCACCCTGCTCCAGGGAATGATCATACTGATCCTGGCCTCCGACAAGATAGTCAACTACTTCAAGGCGCGCAGGCTAAAGAGGACCGCGCTCGCGACCTCGTCCAAGAGCGCCGTCGCGGCGGGAGGATTATGATGCTCGATTTCATAGCCGGAGTGTTCGGCTCCTCCAACTACTGGTTCATAGTCGTGCGCTCCACCGCGCCCATCCTCCTCGTCACGCTCGGGGCGGTGATCACCGAGCAGGCGGGCATCAAGAACATGGCCCTGGAGGGATCGATGCTCTGGGCCGCCCTCGTGGGAGTCCTCGCGAGCGCGGCCACGGGCAGCGCGTGGATAGGCCTCCTCGCCGGCATGGCCGCCGGGGTAGCCATCGCCCTCGTGCTCGGGATCTTCGCCCTCAAGCTGGACGCCAACGCCGTCCTCGTCGGCGTGGCGCTCAACCTGCTGTCCACGGGCGGCACCGTGTTCACCCTCTTCTCGATCACGGGGGACAAGGGCATCAGCTCGTCGCTGGCCAGCAAGACCCTGCCGGTGATACGCATCCCCTTCCTCGCCGACGTACCGTGGCTCGGGAAGGTCCTGTCGGGGCAGAACTTCATCATCTACGTCTCCATCGTCGCCGTCATAGTCGTCCACGTCATACTCAACAAGATGACCATAGGCCGGCGGATCCGCGCGACCGGCGAGAACGTCGACGCGGCCCGCGCCGCGGGCATCGACCCTAACCGCATCAAGTTCTTCACGCTCGTAGTCTCGGGCATGCTCGCGGGCCTCGCGGGCTGCTTCCTGTCCATGGGCTACACGTCTAACTTCACCTCGGGCATCTCCGCGGGCCGCGGCTACGTCGCCAACGCGGCCCAGGTCGTCGCGGGCGGCACCGCGGTCGGGTCGATTTTCGCCGCGCTCATCTTCGGCATCACCGACGCGATGGCGACGTTCCTCCAGAACGTAGGCCTGCCCCCGGAGCTGATCCAGGCGCTGCCGTACGCGGTGACGATCGTCGGCTTCATAGTCGTCACGCTCATCCGCGACAAGCGCGAGGCCGCGAGGAAGCTCAGGCTGTTCTCGAGGGGCGCGGGACGGTGACGTGCGACCTCGTCGTCGAGAACGCCGCGGTCCTGACCCTGGACGCCGAGTGGCGCGTCCACGAGCCGGGATTCGTGGCCGTCAGGGGCGACGCCATCGCCGGCGTCGGCCCCATGGCGGAACGCGACGACTGGGAGGCGGCTAGCGCCGTGGACGCGGGCGGCCGGCTCCTCATGCCGGGCTTCGTCAACGCCCATACCCACGTCGCGATGGCCGCCTTCCGGAGCGCCGGCGAGGACATGCGCGACCGCCTGGGCCGGTACCTGTTCCCCCTGGAGAAGCGGCTCGTTACGAGGGAGCTGGTCCGGGCCGCCTCGAGGTACTGCCTCGTCGAGATGGCCTCCTCCGGCACTACGACCTTCGCCGACATGTACTACTTCGAGGACGAGGTCGCGAAGTCGGCCAAGGAGGCCGGGCTCCGCTGCGTGCTCGGCGAGACGGTCGTCGACTTCCCGGCCCCGGACGCGCCCGAGCCGTACGGCGGCATCGCGTACGGCCTCCGCTTCATAGGGGAGTGGCTGGGCGACGAGCTCGTCACGCCCTGCCTGGCGCCGCACGCGACCTACACCGTGGGCCCCGACCGCCTCCGGGAGATACGCCGCGTCTCCGAGGGGAAGGGCCTGCCCGCGCTCATGCACATAGCGGAGACGGCGCCCGAGAACGCGCGCTTCAGGGCCTCCCACGGTTCCGTCATTCGCTACCTCCGCTCGGAGGGGCTCCTGTACCCCGGCCTCGTGGGGGCGCACATGGTCTACCTCGACGACGACGACATAGGGATAGTCGCGGAGAGCGGCATGTCGGTCGCGCACTGCCCGGCCTCCAACGCCAAGTCCGGCAGGCCGATATGCCCGGCCGGGGCCCTCTCGGAGGCCGGCGTCAGGCTGGGCCTCGCTACCGACGGTCCGATATCGGGCAACGGCATGGACATGCAAGGCGTCGTCGGGCTATTCCCCAAGATGCAGAAGGTGCTGGCCCTGGACCGGGAGGCGGTGCCCGCCCGCGACGCCGTCAGGGCCGCGACCCTCGGAGGGGCGGAGGCCCTCGGCCTCGGCTCCGTGACCGGATCCCTCGAGCCGGGCAAGAAGGCCGACATGATACTGGTGGACGCGGACGCCTTCAACATGGCGCCGGTCTACGACTGGTACGCCGCGGTCGCCTACGCGATGAGGCCGCATAACGTGGATACCGTGTTCGTCGGGGGGCGCGTCGTCAAGGACGGCGCCGGCATGAGAGGCGTCGACGAGGCCGCGGCCAAGGCCGACATGCGCGCCATAGCGGCGAGCTGCTCGGGCGTCATAGCCGAGCTCGAGAGGGGAACGAGATGAGCGACTATAAGAAGGCTATCGCGGCTTCGACCGGTTCGGGCTCCGCGAGAGCGACGGGAGCCGGGGCAGCCGGGGCCGCGTCGACCCCGCACATCGCGCCCGAGGGGCCCATAGCCCCGTCGGTACTGATGCCGGGCGACCCGCTACGCGCCCAGTACATCGCCGAGAGGTTCCTCGAGAACCCCGTCCGGTTCAACTCGGTGCGCGGCATGCTGGGCTTCACCGGGACCTGGAAGGGCGTTCCCGTGTCCGCCATGGGCTCCGGCATGGGCATCCCGTCCATGGGCATCTACTCCTACGAGCTGTTCTCGGCCTTCGGCGTACGGCGAATAATCCGCGTAGGCACCTGCGGCGGCTTCGGGGAGGACATGAGCCTCGGGGACGTCGTCTTCGCCCAGGGCTCGTCCACGGCCTCGTCGTGGGCGGAGCAGTACGGGCTGGGCGGGACCTTCTCGGCCATCCCCGACTTCGGCCTCCTCGAGGCGGGCGTCGCCGCGGCTCGAGCCCTCGGCAGGCGCTTCGCCGTCGGCAACACGGTGTGCCTCGACCAGTTCTCGCGCTACCACGCCGAGGACCAGGTCTGGCTCAAGTGGATGAGGATGGGCATCGTGGCCACCGACATGGAGGCGTACTCGCTGTACTGCAACGCCGCCTATCTAGGCGGCAAGGCGCTCGCGATGTTCGCCGTCTCGGACCTCCGGCTCAAGGGGCTGCACATGGACGCGGCTCAGCGCGAACGGTCGCTCGACTCGATGATAGAGGTCGCGCTCGATACCGTACTTAGGACGGCGCCCGATTGCTAGCGCTCAGGATACGTAGCCTAACGGAGGGACCATGATAGCCCCGGCGATACCGGAGGACGAGGGCGCCCGGTTGTCGGCGCTCCGCGACCTGCGCATTCTCGATACCCCGGCCGAGGACAGGTTCGACCTGCTGACCCGCCTCGCGTCCCGCGTCTTCAAGGTACCGATCGCCCTGGTCAGCCTGGTCGACGAGAACCGGCAATGGTTCAAGTCGTGCGTCGGGCTCGACGTCCCGGAAACCTCGAGGGAGGTATCGTTCTGCGGCCACGCCATACTGCAGGACGGCGTCTTCGTCATAGAGGACGCGCTGCTCGACGACCGGTTCCGGGACAATCCCCTGGTCGTCGGCTCGCCGGGCATACGTTTCTACGCCGGCCGCCCCCTGCGCGTCGAGGGCAGGAAGATCGGGACGCTCTGCCTCATCGATACGGAGCCGCGGAAGCGAAGCGACCTGGATTTATCGGTACTCGACGACCTGGCTAGGCTGACGGAGCGGGAGCTCTGCGCGCTGTCGCAGTCCCAGGTCGACGAGCTGACGGGCGTCGCCAACCGGAGGGGCTTCATACGGCTCGCGACCCAGGGTATCAGTATGTCCCGGAGGAAGAAGGCCAATTCGGCGCTCGTCTACTTCGACCTGAACGGCTTCAAGCTCATCAACGATACCTTCGGGCATAAGGAAGGGGACAGGGCGCTCAAGGATTTCGCGCGGATCGTCTACTCGAGCGTCCGCGAGGGAGATATCCTAGGAAGGCTTGGCGGCGACGAGTTCATCCTCTGGATCAACGAGGCGAGCGGGGCCTTGATCGAAGGCCTGTTGCGCCGCATAACCGAAAACGTCGAAGCGCATAACGCCAGGAGCGGGGCCGGCTACGGCCTGTCGTTCTCCCACGGCGCCGAGATCATCGCCTTCGACGATCCGTCGGCCTTTTCCGACCTCGTCGAGCAGGTCGACAGGAAGATGTACGACAAGAAGCGCCAGAAGCCGGCGAGCCCCGGCCCCCACGGACCGAGGGCCTAGCCCCGGGCCTACAGGTCCATCGTCGACCTATACGGACGGCTCTTTCCCGAGTGCTCCCTCTTGGCCGCCTCGAGCAGTCCCGGTTCCGTCGCGAGGGCGAGGCCGGTCTCCGCGAGGAGGGCCGCCGCCCAGCGCATCCGCTTCAGAGCCAGGCTCGAGCCGGAGGCCGCGCACGACTGCCAGGTGTGCGCGCCTATGCCCAGGGGCCAGGTCGCGGCGTTCAGCTGGCCGGTCGGCACGATATACGACACGTCTCCCGTATCGAGCGATCCCCCAATGCGGTACCCGGCGCCGAAGTCTCCCGCCTCGGCGTGCACCGCCCGCTTCAATAGGCCGAGGGGCGCCCCTATCATGGCCAGCGTCGCCTCGCGGTCCCGCCTGGGGACCGTCGCCGCCAGGGCCTTGGCGAAGGAAGCCTCCTCGGCGCTCGGCGCCGGGGGCGGGAGCTCCAGCATCGCGCGGGCGACGCGGTCGTGTATCGCGTCGCTCGGTATGAAGTCGCACTTGCCGTGGGTGATCTCCCACGACGCCTTGGTCTCCGTCATCATGGCCGCGCCCTTGGCCGCCTTGACGACCCGGGCCGCGGCGAGGCGCAGGGCCTCCGCCGTCGGCGCCCGAAGGTACAGGGTCGTGGCCGCGTTCTCGGGCACTATATTGGGCCTAGCGCCGCCGTCTGAAACCACGTAGTGGATTAGGACGCCGCGCTCCACGTGCTCCCTGAGGAATTCGAGGCCGAGGTTGAATAGCTGTACCCCGTCGAGCGCCGAGCGGCCGGCGTGCGGGGCCATGGCCGCATGGCTGGCCCTACCCCGGAAGCGGAAGGTCATGGCGACGTTGGCGCTGGTCGCGTAGCGGTGCGGCGTGTTGACGTCGGCCGGGTGCCAGGTCAGCGCGGCGTCGGCGTCGTCGAAGCGGCCGGCCTTGACCAGCGGAATGCGGCCGAGCGCCTCCTCCGCGGGGCAGCCGTAGTACCTGACGGTGCCGGGGAGGCCGGCCCCCTCCAAGGCGGCCGCTAGCGCCTCGGCCGCCGCCAGGGAGCCTATCCCTAGGAGGTTATGCCCGCAGGCGTGGCCGGCCCCGCCCGGGACCAGGGCCTCGCGCGCCGCGGAGCAGGCCTGCGACATGCCCGGCAGGGCGTCGTACTCGCCCATGATAGCTATGACCGGCCCGCCCCTACCCTTCTCCGCGGAGAACGAATAGGCCATCTCGGGGAACTCCCTAATCGCGAACCCGGATGAAGCGAGCCTGTCCCTGTGGACCGCCGAGGACCGGGCCTCCTCGCCCGACTTCTCGGGATGCTCCCATATATCGAGGGCCAGAGAATCGTACTCTACCGCCTGAGCCTCGACGTAGTCGTAAATTGATCGTATCATGCGTTAGACCTTCCCGGCCCGGCCTCGGGCCACCGCGTCGCGAAGCTTCCCGTAGACGATACTACGGAACCGGCCCGCGCGTCCTCACCCCCCCGAATCTCCCTTGCCGCTTTCCGTTCGCTGCATCCTTGTCTCGCCCTTGAAGACCCGCGATCGGTTACGCGATCGGCGCGTTTTTTATTGACAAAGCCGAAAATCGTTTTACACTATCGGTGAGTGGCCGCTCACTTTCTAGATAAGGAGAATTCCATGTCGTACAGCATACGAGAATACCACGACGTCGAGGATATATACGCTAGGCTCGACGCGCTGATGGCGCTACCGCCCGTCCCCCTGCGGGACGAGGCCATGAAGCGCTACCTGGCCTTCTTCGACGGATGCCCGGCGTCCAAGGCCATGGTCGACGAGGCCAAGCGCTTCATCCCCGGCGGCGTCCAGCACAACCTCGCCTTCAACTACCCGTTCCCCCTCGTCATCGAAAGGGCGGAAGGGCCCTACCTCCACGACGTCGACGGGCATCGCTACATCGACTTCCTCCAGGCGGGCGGGCCGACCATCCTCGGCAGCAACGACCCCGCCGTCCGGGCCCAGGTCATAGACGTCCTTAAGAGCGTCGGGCCGTCCACCGGGCTGTTCCACGAATTCGAGCTTAAGCTGGCCAAGGAGATATGCTCCCACATGCCCGCCGTAGAGATGTTCCGCATGCTCGGCTCGGGCACCGAGGCCGTGATGGCGGCAATACGCGTCGCGCGCCTCGCCACCGGAAAGAAGCGCGTCGTGAAGATAGGCGGCGCCTACCACGGCTGGAGCGACCAGCTCGTTTTCAGCCTCAAGATACCAAAGACGGGCCGCTTCGAGGCGCACGGCATACCTCCGCGCGCGAGCAGCCTGACCGACGAGGCGGCGCCCAACGACCTCGCCTCCCTCGAACGCGTCCTCCGGCTGAACCGCCTGCGCGGCGGCACGGCCTGCGTGCTCATAGAGCCCCTGGGACCTGAGTCCGGCACCAGGCCCGTGGCCTTCGACTACAACAAGGGAGTCCGCGCCCTCTGCGACGAGTACGGAGCTCTCCTCGTGTTCGACGAGGTGGTCACCGCGTTCCGCGTAGGCCTTGAGGGCGCCCAGGGCTATTTCGGCGTAGCGCCCGACCTCACGACCTTCAGGAAGATAGTAGCGGGCGGCTACCCTTCCGCCGGCGGACTGGGCGGGCGCAAGGACCTGATACTCCGCATGGCCGCCGGGCTCGAGTCGGGCAAGAAGCGCGCCTACGTCGGGGGAACGATGGCGGCCAACCCGCTGTCGGCAGCGGCCGGCTATTTCACGCTCAAGGAGATAGAGAAGCGGGACGCCTGCGCCGTCGCGGGACGGGCGGGCGACCGCCTCTGCGCGGGCCTTAAGAAGGCCATAGCCGAGAGGGGCCTGCCATTCGTCGCCTACAACCAGGGTTCCATATGCCACCTGGAGACGGTCGGCGCGATGTTCATAAAGATGGACATGCTTAAGATCGTCAAGGTCCTGAAGGAGATAAAGGCCAGGAAGGCGATGATGGAAGGCTACGGGGCCGCCTACGCCGCCGAGGGGCTCGTGACGCTCGCGGGCAGCCGCATGTACACGAGCGCGGCCGATACGGACGCCGTCGTCGACGACGCTATAGCCCGCTTCTCGCGCGTCTTCGATAACGTAGCGGCCGCCCAGGTCAAGAAGGCCTAGCATGACGGAACAGGAAGCCAAGGAGGCCGTAAGGGCCATGGGACTGCGCCTCGTAGAGCTAGGCCTGACGGCGGGCACCTGGGGCAACGCCTCGGTGCGCTTCTCGGCCTCGGAGATGGCCATAACGCCGAGCGGCACGGACTACTCGACCATGGAGGCGAGCGACATCGTCGTCGTCGACCTCAGGACCGGCGAGGCCCGCGGCGGCAAGCCGTCGTCGGAGAAGACGCTCCACATGGAGATATACAGGACCAGGGGCGAGGCCATGGCCGTCGTCCACACTCACTCCATGAGCGCGTCCACCGTCGCGGCCGCCCGGCGCGAGGTGCCGCCGATACTGGACGACCTCGCGCAGATAGTCGGCCCGTCGATCCGGGTCGCCGACTACTCCCTGCCCGGCAGCAGGAAGATGGCGCGCACCGTGCTACGGGCCATGTCCGGACGCATGGCCGCGCTGATGGCAAACCACGGCGCGGTCGCGATAGGCCGCTCGGCGGACGAGGCGATACTGTGCGCGCAGATAGTCGAGAAGGGCTGCCGGGCCTTCGTCGAGGCGGAGTTCCTGGGCGGGGCCAAGAGCCTCCCGCGCCTCGAGGCCGCGATCATGCACGAGGTCTACCTGCGGAAGTATTCCAAGCTGAAGAAAGGCGCGCGGTCGTGAGCGCCCCCGGGGACGGGGCCCTGGTCGTCGCGTACGACATAGGCACTACGGGCGCCAAGACATGCCTGTACCGCTTCTCGGGCGCGGGGGCCAGGCTCGAGGCTAGCGCCACCATGGAGTACGGGATACGGTTCCTGCCCAACGGGGGCGCGGAACAGGACCCCGACGACTGGTGGCGCGCGATAGGCGCGGGCACGCGGACGGTGCTGTCAGCCGCGGGCGTAGCCCCGGCGGAAGTGAGGGCCGCGGCGTTCTGCTGCCAGATGCAGGGCCTCGTGCTAGTCGACGAGGGAGGCCGCCCGGTCAGGCCCGCGATGAGCTACATGGACCAGCGAGCCTCCGACCAGAAGCGCCGAGGCATAGAGGGAGGGATCAAGGTCGCGGGGCTCGACCTTCGCAAGCTGCTTCCCTCCCTCGCGGTCGCCGGCGGCGTATCGGCCAGCGCCAAGGACCCGGTCTGGAAGTACCACTGGGTGAGGGAGAACGAGCCGGAGGCCTTCGCCCGAGTCCACCGCTGGCTGGACGCCAAGGAATACCTCGTCGCCAAGGCGACCGGCCGCTTCGCGATGACGCCGGACTCCGCCAACGCCACCTTCCTGTACGACACGCGGCCTAAGCGGCTCGACGGCAAGGGGCTCGGCTCGTGGAGCCCGGCCATGTGCCGCCTCTTCGACGTCGACCCGGCCCATCTTCCGGAGGTCGTAGGCCCCACCGAGGTCGTGGGCCCCCTCTTACGCGCGGCCGCGGCCGATCTCGGGCTGGCCCCGGGTACGCCCGTGTTCGGGGGCGGCGGGGACCTGTCGCTCGTCGGGCTGGGCTCGGGCGCGGTCGAGCCGGGCGACGTCCACGTCTACATGGGCACCTCGGGATGGGTCTCCGCGGTCGCCGAGCGCAGGATAGTCGACACCGACGCGATGATAGCTTCCGTGATGGGCGCGCGCCGTGGCCTCTATAACTACATGTCCGAGCAGGAGACGTCGGGCAAGTGCATGGAATGGGTCCGCGACCACCTCGTACTCGACGAGGTCGGCGCCTACCTGGGCGCCCGCAACGCAGCCGAGGATCCCGACGCGCGCTACGCCTCCCTGTTCGAGCTCCTTGACGAGTCGATAGACCGGGTGGCGCCCGGCTCCGACGGCGTGCTGTTCGCGCCGTGGCTGCACGGCAACCGCTCCCCCTTCGAGGACCCGAACGTCCGCGGGGTTTTCTTCAACATAGGCCTGGGCACGGGCAAGCGCTCCATGATCAAGTCGGTAGCCGAGGGCGTGGCCATGCACAACCGCTGGCAGCTCGAGTCGATACGGCGCAGGACGGCGGCCCGGGGACCGGTGCGTTTCGTCGGAGGCGGCGCCCGATCGCGCTCGATAGCCCGCATCATGGCGGACGTCCTCGGCGAGGTCGTCGAGACGGTAGACTCCCCCCAGAACTCAGGGGCCCTCGGCGCGGCCCTGCTGTGCGCCAAGGGCCTCGGCCTCCTGGGCTCGCTGGCCAGCGCGAAGAGCATCGTCAAGGCGGCGGCCGTCTACGAGCCCAGGAAAGAGCTGGCGGGACTGTACGGCGAGCGCTTCGCGGTGTTCAAGCGGCTGTACGAGAGGAACAAGCCTCTATTCGCCGCCCTCAACGGCCGGAAAGCCGGAGGCGGCCCGGCCGGAGGCGGCCCTACGGGCTCGGAGCGATGATACGCGCCGCGTCGAGTCGCGGCTCGAAGGTACGCATGATGAAGCGCATCGCGGCCGCGACGACTGCCTCGGTATCGTCGCGCGCCTCGCCTATGAATATGCGCAGGCGATTCCGGTAGTAGGTGGAGGCGTAGGAGAATTGGATCATCAGGAAGATGTCGTCGAGCAAGAACGCCGCGAACGCCGGATCGACGTCCGAGGCTATCTCGCCCGAGGCGGCCGCCTCGGCGATCATACGGCGGTACATCGTCGCAGAGACCGTCTCTATGCGGCCGGAAAGCTCGACGGCCATGCCGGATAGGGCCTCGGTGGTGCAGTCCACGTATATGCGCAGCAGCTCGGGATCGTCCTGGGCGGAGCGGACCGCGGCGCGTATCAGCGCCTCTATCCTGCCCGCGAAGGTCGGCTCCGACGAGAATATGTTCTCGAGCGCCCCGCCGAGGAGGAATTCGTACTCGTCGACGATGGCCAGGAACAGGTCGGCCTTGGTCCTGAAGTACTTGTACAGCGCGCCTACGGAGATGCCGGCGGCCGCGGCTACGAGATTGACGTTCGTCCCCGCGAAACCGTCGCGGGCAAAGGCGACCTTGGCGCTCTGGAGGACGCGCCGCCGCTTCTCGTCCGATATTCGCTCGAAGACGGGCGTCCACCGGGGCGCCGTCGATAAAGATCCGTCCATGCGCATCACTATACCGAAGAGCGCTCGCCTTGACGATAGCCTAAGGCCCGCGCGGAAGGAATACGACGATGGAGAATAAGACGATCAAGGTCTACGGATACCGCTGGGTCGTGCTCGGCGCGTTCATGATGGTCAACCTGGCCATCCAGCTCCTCTGGATCTCATACGCGCCCATCACCGGCCAGGCGGCCTCGTTCTACGGCGTCTCCGACCTCAAGATAGGCTTCCTGTCCATGCTGTTCATGATAGCCTTCATCCCCCTGTCCATCCCCGTCTCCTGGGCCATAGACACCCTGGGCTTCAGGGCGACCGTAGGCTTCGGATCGGCGCTGATGGGCGCCTTCGCCATCGCGCGCGGCCTCGCGGGCTCCCGCTACCCGCTCGTATTCGTTTCGACCATGGGGCTCGCCGCCGCCCAGCCCTTCCTCCTCAACGCCTGGACCAAGATACCGGCGCTGTGGTTCCCGCCCCAGGAGCGGGCCACCGCCGTCGGCTTGATCACCCTGGCGAACCTCGTCGGCACCGGGCTCGGCATGGTGCTGACGCCGGCCCTCGCGGCGAGCGTTCCCATCCCGACTATACAGCTGTACTTCGGCGTCTTCTCCGCGGCCTGCGCCGCCCTCTTCATACTCGTCTCGCGGGAGCGCCCCGCCACGCCGCCCAGCGACGACGCCGGCCAGGCGCGATCGCTCATGCTCGACGGCCTCAAGCACGCCTTTACGGTGCCCAGCTTCAGGCGCTACCTCTTCATGTCGTTCGTCGGGCTCGGCGTATTCAACGGGGTCACAACCTGGATAGAGGCCATAGTGCGCCCCAGGGGCTTCGGGCCGGCCGAGGCGGGCACGCTCGGCGCCGTCATGCTCGTGGCCGGAGTCGTCGGCGCCGTGATCTTACCCGCGATGTCGGACAAGAGCGGCAAGCGGAAGCCCTTTATAGGCCTCGGCCTCGCGCTCGCCATACCGGGCCTCGCCGGCCTCGCGCTCGCCCCCGGCTTCCCGCTCCTGTGCGTCTCCGCCGCCTGGCTCGGCTTCTTCCTGACCAGCGTCATGCCCACGGGCATGCAATACGCCTCCGAGGTGGCCCGTCCCACGCCCGAAGGCACCTCCAACGGCCTCATCCAGCTCTTCGGCCAGGCCTCGGTCATATTCGTCTACTTGATGGAAGCGTTGCGCACAGCCGACGGCTCGTTCACCGTCGCGCTCATCGCCGCCTGCCTCGTGCTCGCGTTGAGCGCCGTCCTCTCGACGACCCTCAAGGAGGCGGCCTGAGTCCCGGTCCTATCCCCGGCGCGCGGCTCCATGCGGCTATAATGCAGGCGGCCGCGATCGCCGATACTCTTACCAGCGGGCCAGGCCGACCGCTAAGTAGGCCCGCTAGCGAGGTGGACGCATGGAAGCCTATTTCGGAGGCCTGGAGTCGAAGCTTTTAGCCATTCCCATGCCCGAGAGGAAGCTATGCATCCTGGCTTCCAGGAAACTGCTCGGCCAAGACTACGACGCCGACTTCCTCGAGCGCTACGAGGCCGAGCTCGTGGAGCTGAGCCTCGGCATCGATCCCATGGAGCGAGACTCCATGCGCGCCCTGGAGATATGCGTCGAGGCCTTCAGCCTGGCCGCGGCCGCGAGGGTCAGCCGGCTAGCGTGCTAGCCGCCTCGCCGCGACCCCGCGCCGCCTAGCCGCCTAGCCGCCTAGCCGTCGATTCCCGCATCGGCGCCGGCCTGGATATAGTCAAGGAAATCAGTAACCCGCTCGTTGACGAAGAAATCGCGCGCGCGGGGCCGGGCCCGGAGCAGGAGCCCTTCGAGCCTCGTGACCCGGGAAATCGCGACATACGCCTGTCCGGCCGCGAAGGCGCCCCTCGACAGGTCGACGAACACCTTCTCGAGCGTCCGTCCCTGAGCCCTGTGTATGGTCACGGCCCATCCGAGCACGAAGGGGTACTGCCTGTACTCGTCGGCCGTCTCCTCGGCTAGCCGGTCGTCGCGCAGCGTGAAGCGCAGCCGCCTCCACGCGTAGGGCTCGACCGCGAACTCTCCCGCCTCGTCGCGGAGGACGACCCTCCCGTCCTCGAGCCCGGAGACCGTCGCCAGGGCCCCGTTCACCCAGCGGCGTCCCGGGTCGTTGACCGTGAACATAACTCGGGCCCCGACCTTTAGCTCGAGCTCGCGCGGGGCCGGCAGGTCCTCGTCGCCCGGCGCGCTCGCGAAGCGCCCGGAGGAGACCGCGGAGTACGTCCGCGCCGGCCCGGGCAGGGCGTCCATGCGGTAACGGTTCAGACGCCGGGCCTCGTCCCGCTTGGCCGTCAGGACGAGGTGGTCGGCGGGCGGCTTCCTGCCCTCGGGGAGCACGCGCGACTGGAGGAGGTCGAGGTCGGCCTCGGTGACGGCCCCGGCCCGGCAGCGA
The DNA here is from genome assembly GCA_018816345.1 of Spirochaetota bacterium. GTDB lineage: Bacteria > Spirochaetota > Spirochaetia > Treponematales > UBA12059 > SZUA-370. The sequence goes on from JAHIWG010000097.1 coordinate 17,598, forward strand.
TCCAGGGTCGCCATGAAGTCGGTCTCGTTATGGCGGAAGACGCGCGTGAATTCGACGTGCCGTATCTTCCGCGCCCTCGTGCGCAGGGCCTGGGAGGAGAAGAAGAACGGGCTCTTATAGCGCCTCGCGAAGCCCTCGCCGGCCATCGTGTACGGATCCGGCTCTACGGGCGGGAGCTGGTAGGCGTCGCCGAACAGCACGAGGCGCGCCCCTCCGAACGGCAATCGCGACTGCCTCTTGGCCCTGCGCATCCGCCGGTCCATCTCGTCGAGGAGGTCCGCCCTCACCATCGACACCTCGTCCACGACTATGGTCTCGACCGCGGCTAGTAGAGCGTACAGCCGGCCCTCCTTATCCGGGTCCAGCCTCGTCTCGAGGTAGGCCTTCTCGCCCGGGTCGATCCAGAAGAAGCTATGGATAGTCTGCCCGCCTATAGTGAGGGCCGCGACGGCGGTGGGAGCCAGGTAGACGGCGTTCCGGGGCCGGAGCTCGTCCTTGAGGTATTGGAGGAAAGTCGACTTCCCAGTACCAGCGCGGCCCGAGATCCAGACGAAGCGCTCCTTCTCGTCCTCGAGCAGGGCGATCGCCGCCCTCATCTCCTCTGTCAGTATAATCGCATCCACGAAGGCCTCGCACGATATTTTTAGTCGGCGGCGGGACGGCTTTGGCCTGCTCCCCGACGCGAAATTATACCCTAGCATGAACGAGGCTCGCGCGTCCTTAGCTTTTCCGCGTTTTTCCGCGCAACCGGCTCTACTCGGCCCGGGTAACACGTACGGGCGACGTTTATCCCGGGCCTAGGCGAAGGTAACGCATGGAAGAAACGATGGGCATACTCGAGCGTAGCATCTCGTCCATAGGCTATCCTCAGAGGAGGCTATACCTGCTCGCGACTCGGAAGCTGCTCGGGGCGCATAGCGATCCCGAGTTCGTCGCGTCGTACGCGACCAGGCTGACCGAGCTCTACGCCTCCGTCCGGGGCCCGGGCGACGACTTCCTCGAGGCCCTGAACCTGTGCATCGAGGCGTACGCGAGGGCCTGCGAGCGCTGATCGGGCCCGAGAGGCTAGGGAACCGCCTGCGGGATGATTCGCGAGCGCCTTCGCGAGCCTCAGGCCGAACCCGGTGGAGCGCTCGAGAAACGGCTTCCGGCATGCCTCGGTCCCGGCGAAGGCGAAGGCGAAGGCGGAGGCCCTGGCGGAGGCGGAGGCCGCGCGACAAGCCCTCATCGCAGACTAAAAAAAAAACCGACCTTTCGGTCGGGGCATTTCGCGCGGCGAAGAGGACTTTCACCCCAGCGCTCGACATCCCGTCTCGCACCCTCGGGCGCCTACGCTCGCTTTCGCGCGCATCGTGCGCGCTGTACCTCGCTATCGCTCGGCGCTCGCTCCGGTTCAAGTCCTCTTCGCCGCCAATCCAAAAGAAAAACCCCGACCGGAAGGTCGGGGTTTTTCTTTTGTGCGGCGAAGAGGACTTGAACCTCCATGCCTCTCGGCACTAGCACCTCAAGCTAGCGTGTCTGCCAATTCCACCATCGCCGCGGGCAGATCGTCGAAGGCCGTTCAGGGCCGCTCGACGGGGACTTTTATACCTGAAAGCCGGAGTGCTTGTCAAGCGCAGGTAGCGGGCGGATTATCCGTTCGCAGGATCGCGAGCGCGAACGAGCCGGCGTCGGGCGCGGCGAGGGCGGACGACCGGAAATCGTCGTCGCAGAGCACACGGGCGAGCCTCGAGAGGAGCCGCAGGTGAGCCGCCGCGGAATCCTTTGGGCCCACGATCAGGAACACGAGCCGGGCCGGGGTACCGTCGGGCGCGCCGAAATCCATGGGCTCAGCGAGCCTGATGGCGGCTACGGCCGTCTCCGGCGCGGAGTCGTCCTGGGCGTGCGGGATAGCGCAATCGTCGCCCAGTCCCGTCGGCGCGAGAGCTTCGCGCTCCATGACGGCCCGTATGAGCGCGTCGCGGTCGGGCGCCTTGCCAGCCGAGGCGAGGAGGTCGACGAGGGCCGTGATCGCGTCTCGCTTGCATGCGGCCACCACGTCGACGGCTACGCACGCGCGGTCGAATACCGCTTCAAGGCCGGGCACGCTAGGCCTCCTCTTCGGAGCGCTCGGGACCGGCGAACCAATCCACCGGAACGGTGAACATGACGCCGACGCCCGGCGTTGAAAGGCCCCCGACCACCCTATCGACGAGAGGCTTGAGGCGATCGAGCACGCGGTCGTCCCTGACCACGGAGAGGATCGTCTTGTTCCTAGGCTTATTGCCTTTCATGAAGTCCTTGAAGTCCGCGAAAAGCGGGACCTCGTAGGCGAGGAAGCGTCCCATGCCCTCGGAATCTAGTATGGTAGCTCCGGTCACGCCGGCCTCGATATAGGCCTCCAGCACGCCTTCCAGGCACGTCTCATCGTTCAGCACGAATACGAGCAGTCTCATAAGGGCCTCCGGTCGCGGACAGTATCGGCGGTGGAGGCCGCGTTTGTCAAACGGGACATCGGCGCGAGCCGCGCCGCCGAAGCCATGCCGAGGGGGGCTCTCCGCGGCCGTTTCGCTTCCGCGGCCGCGGTTAGTATATTACGTCGCATGGGACTATACGAAACGATGGCCGAGGCCTACGACGAGCTGTTCCCGCCCGCCGAATCCGCGCGGTCCTTCTTCGGCCGCGCTCCCGCCGACGGCTCGGGGCGGCGGCCCCTGGCAATAGACCTCGGATGCGCCACCGGGGCGCACGCGGGCATGCTTTCGGAGCTCGGCTGGGACGTCGCGGGCGCCGACCCCTCGGAGGCGATGATTGCGGAGGCGATAGACCGTCGGGGGCGCTCGGGCGGCATACGGTTCCTGGTAGGCGGGATGATGGACGTCGGCGCTATCGCTCCGGGGCGGGGGGCGTCGTTGATCGTCTGCCTCGGCAACACCCTTCCCCACCTGGAGAGGGCCGCCCTAGGCGACTTCCTGTCGCGAGCCGCCGCGGCCCTGGGGCAAGGCGGCCGCCTGGTCGTACAGCTGCTCAACTACGCGCGCATCCTCTCGGAGCGGCCGGCGCGGCTTCCGGAGATACGGGCGGGAGGCTGGAGCCTGCGCAGGGCCTATAGCTATCGCGACGACGGCCTCATAGGGTTCGTGACCGAGCTCTCGCGCGGGTATCCGCCCGTATCGTCCGCGGCCGGCTCTCGCGGCGCCGGAACTCCCGAGGCCGGCTCGCCGGAGGGCCGTTCCCCTATCCAGGCCGACGAGACCAGGCTCACGCCGTATATCGTCGACGACGTGCTAGGGGCCGCCTCCGTATCAGGCCTGGAACCGAAGGGCGTCTACTCGTCATGGACTCGGGAGCCCTTCGATCCCGGGACCTCTACGGTCGCCCTGCTAGAGCTCGGCCGGGCCTAGCGAGGCGGCGGGCGCCGCGGGATCCGACCCGAGGCTGAAGAACGACACGGCCGACTCCAGGAGGTCGGCTCGTCCCGACAGCTCCTCCGCCGAGGCCGCCATCTCCTCGCTCGCCGCGGCGTTGCGTTGCACTACGGTATCGAGCTGGACCGAGGCCGCGGCTATCTGGGAGGCGCCGGCCGCCTGCTCCTTGGTCGCCGACGCGATCTCAGCGGAAAGGTCCTGGTTGCGGGCTATCTCGGGCAGGAGCGTCCCGAGCTTCGCGCCGGCGTCCAGCGCCGCGTCCGCGCTACGCTTGGATAGGCCCGTTATCTCTCCGGCCGCCTTCTGGCTACGTTCCGCCAGCTTCCTGACCTCGCTCGCCACGACTGCGAAGCCCTTGCCGGCCTCTCCAGCCCTAGCGGCCTCTATCGCCGCGTTGAGCGCCAGCAGGTTAGTCTGCCTCGCTATCTCCTCGACTATGCTAATGCGGGACGCGATCTCCTTCATCAAGGCCGCCATGCCGTCGACGGACGCGCCGGCCTCCTTGGCCTCGGATGCGACCCTGGCGGCGAGCGATTGGGCCTCGGAGGCGGCGTCGGCGTTACGCGACGCCGTCGAGGACAGCTCCTCGGCCGACGAGGAGAGCTCCTCGACGGAGGCCGATTGCTCGGCCGCGCCCTGGGACATCTCCTCGCTCGTCGCCCCTAGCTCCTTCGACTGCCCGGCTAGCGCCACGGTAGAGGCCCTGATATCGACGATGATCGACGCCAGCCTCGCCTGCGTCGCGCCCAGCGCCTTGGCGGCCTCTCCGAGCTCGTCCGTGCGCCTCATCGCCTTGGCCATCGACGCGGCCGAGGCCGCGTCGCCAGAGCCGAGCCGGCCCTCGGCCAAGCGTACGAGCCCGTCCGTTACGACGCGCACGGGTCCCGTGACCATAGCCCCTATGCCTACCGAGACCATGGCCGCCAGGGCCAAGGCCGCCGCGGCCCCGATCATCTGATCGACGGCCAGCCTGCGCGCGGTCGCCTCGAGCTCCACGGTCGGCGCGGATACTCCCAACCGCCACCCGGGGGTGCCGGGCACGGAGGCGCCTACGAGCGTCATGGCGGTTCCGTCGGGCTTCGCGTACGTCGAATGGGCGCGTTCGGCCGCTAGTATGCCGGCGGCGGCCGCCTGGAGCCCGGTGTAGCCCGACTCGTCGGACCTGAGGGTATCCAGGGCCATAATGGCCTTAGGGTCGGGATGCGCGATGACGAGGCCCCGCTGGTCTATTATCCATCCGTACCCCGTCTTCCCGAGCGTGACGCTACCCGAGAACGACCCGAGGTACTCGAGGGAGACGACCGCGCCGAGCAGGCCCGGGCGCGAATCGCCGGCGGACTCGACGCGGCGAGCGAAGACGATGACGGCCTTGCCGTCGGTCTTCGACAGCACGGCGTCGGACACGACGGACGGCTTCCCCTCGAGGACGGCCTGCTTGAAGTATTCCCGGTCGGCGATGCTGCCGGTAGCGCCCTCGGACGTACGGAAGGCGCCGGACGAGTCGGCTACGAGCACGAAGCGCACCTCGGGGGGCATGCGGCTCGAATATTCCTCGATGAAGGCCGTCGAGCCGGACCTGGCCGCGTCGAGCGCCATGAAGTCCAGCAGTAGGCCTATCTTCTCGATCATCCGACCGAGCTCGTCCGCCCTCGCGGCGGTAGCCGCCTCGGCTGACGCATACGTCTCGGCGCGGGTCATGCGCCCGACGACGACGACCGACACGGCCGTCAGTCCCGTTAGCGCGGCGGCGACGAAGACGCCGATTATAACGGCGATAGTCGCGGCTAATCGCGTTTTTCTCATCATTCTGCCTTTCTCTACGAGCGGCGTACTATTGATGCGAGACGAAAGGTGCGATACCGCAAATAATGATAAAAAGGACTATAGTGCAGGCTTTAGCAGAGCGCAAACGCTAGGCCGAGAATTCGTACGCTAGATTACCGATATCCGCGCGACCGTCAGGCAGCGCCCGCCCTCGCCAATCTCGAACACGGCGCCCGACACGATCGAAGGGCCCTCGGCGACCTCCATCTTTATAGGCATCTGGCTCAGGTTGCGCTGAAGGCACCCGTCGACCTTGACCCCGATGATCGAGTCGACGGGCCCGGTCATGCCGAGGTCGCCTATGTATCCGCAGCCCTTGGGCAGTATCCTCTCGTCGGCGGTCTGCACGTGCGTATGGGTACCGGCGAACGCGGCTACGCGGCCGTCCAGGTACAGGGCGAGCGCCTCCTTCTCGGAGAACGACTCGGCGTGGAAATCGACGACGGCTATCGTCCCGGGCGCGAGGCCGGCCAGCAGCTCGTCGGCGCGGGAGAACGGCGAATCGATGGCGCTCATGCCCTCGCGGCCCTGCAGGTTTATGACGGCCCATGACGCGCCGTCCTTCTCGACCTCGAAGAGGCCTTTCCCCGGGGCCATCGCGGGGTAGTTCGCGGGCCGTAGGATACGGGGATCGCCGTCCAGCAGCTCGGCCGCGCCTTTCTTCTCCCAGATATGGTTGCCGCTCGTGATGACGTCCACGCCGGCCGAGAAGAGCAGGTCGGCCGTCTCGTTCGTGAGGCCGAAACCCGCCGCGGCGTTCTCCCCGTTCGCTACGACGAGCGCTATGCCGCGCTCCCGCCGCAGGCCGGGGAGCCTATCGGCGACCGCCTTGATCCCCGCGTCGCCGATCACGTCGCCCAGCATCAGAATCCTTCGGAGCTCCGCCATCGGGCATCCCTTCCGCGGCCAACGCCGCCCGTAAAGAACGGGCCGTCCCGAAGGACGGCCCGCTTAGTTCTACTGCTCGCGATCGCGCTAGCTATCGCGCGTACTCCACGATGCGGGTCTCGCGGATGATGGTCACCTTGATCCTGCCGGGATAGCGCATATCCGTCTCTATCTTCTTGGCGATGGACTTGCACAGGTCCTTGGCGTCGTCGTCCGAGACCTTCTCGTTGTTGACTATGATCCTCAGCTCGCGGCCGGCCTGGATGGCGTACGCCTTGTCGACGCCGGAGAAGCTCTCCGCGATGCCCTCGAGGCTCTCGAGGCGCTTGACGTAGTTGTCGAGCGTCTCGCGCCTGGCTCCCGGCCTCGCCGCCGAGATGGCGTCGGCTATCTGGCATAGCACGCTCTCCAGGCAGATAGGCTCGACGTCGGCATGGTGGGAACCGATCGCGTTGACGACGCGGGGATCCTCGCCGAGCTTGCGGGCCAGTTCCATGCCTATCTCGGCGTGGTTCTGGTCCGAATCCGACTCGACGCCCTTGCCGATATCGTGCAGGAGGGCGCCGCGCTTGGCCAGGTCCCTGTTCGCGCCGATCTCGGCGGCGAGCATGCCGGCTATGACGGCGACTTCCTTAGAATGCGATAGCACGTTCTGGCCGTAGCTGGTCCTGTAGTGCAGGCGCCCCAGGGCCCTGATGAGCTCGGGATTCAGGTTGTGGAGGCCGAGGTCGAAGACGACCTTCTCGCCCTCCTCGAAGATCTTCTGCGATATCTCGCGGCTAACCTTCTGGACGACTTCCTCTATGCGGGCCGGGTGGATGCGCCCGTCCGAGATGAGCCGCTCGAGGGACACCCTCGCGATTTCCCTGCGCACCGGATCGAAGCACGAGATGACCACGGCCTCGGGCGTATCGTCGATGATGACGTCGACGCCGGTCAGCGTCTCGAGGGTGCGGATGTTGCGGCCCTCGCGGCCGATGATACGGCCCTTCATCTCGTCGCCGGGTAGCGACACGCTCGTGACGGTCACCTCGGCGGTGACGTCGGCGGCGAGGCGCTGCATCGTCGTGACGAGTATGTCTCGCGTCCGCTTCTCGGCGCCGGTCTGCGCCTCCTGCTCGATCTTATTGAGCAGGGCCTGGGCGTCGTGGCGAGCCTCGTTCTCGAGCCCTTGGATAATGAGGCGCTTGGCTTCTTCCGGGCTAAGGCCGGAGATGCGCTCCAGCTCCTTGCGGTAACGCTCCTCCTGCCCCGACAGGAACTCTTCCTTAGCGCTGATAGCCTTATTGCGCTCCGCTAGGGCCTCGTCCTGTTTCTCGAGGGTCTCTACTTTCTTATCTAGGTTCTCTTCTTTCTGTAAGAGCCTGCGTTCGTAACGCTGTATCTCGGCTCTGCGTTCACGGGTATCCCGCTCCTGCTGGTTTCTCTCCCTGATGAGCTGATCTTTGGCCTCGAGCAAAATCTCGCGCTTCTGCGCCTCGGCCTGTTTTACCGCTTCTTGCGTTATACGCGCCGCCTTCTGTTCAGCGGCCGTAAGTTGAAATATGGCATATAGACATCGGATCATCCATCCCAGGAAAAGACCAGCAAGAGGAAGGGCTATATACAGTATAGCCATCGTATCCTCCTGTTTTAATAGAATATCAGCATCATTATAGTGAACGATCGACCTTTGTCAAGAAAACATGAAGGCCCCGGGGAAGGCCGGAGGCGCCGGCGCTATGACAACCGTCGTTGACGGCTAGCAAAACGCGTATTATAGTCGGCTATCATCGTCGCGAATCGTTAAGGCGATAACGGCGGTACTCAGCCCGCGTCGGCGGGCCGAACCATACCCGGCGTACAAGCCGATGCACGGAGATTCGTATCATGTCGAAGAAAATCTATGTCGGTAACATGAATTACGCTACGACGGAGGATAGTCTCCGCGAGCTTTTCAGCCAGTTCGGCGGAGTCGAATCTGTCGCCGTTATCATAGACCGCGCGACCGGCAGGGCGAAGGGTTTCGGTTTCATAGAGATGGAGAACGACGACGCGGCCCAGGCCGCGATCCATACGCTAGACGGGCAGGAATTCGAAGGGCGCAAGCTACGCGTCAACGAGGCCCAGGAAAAACCGCGCGACTCGGCGCCCAGGCATTACTAGAGCGTACAATCCGGAAAGGGCTCCAAGCCTAGCGAGGCTCCGACGAGGCGGAATCGCTCGGGTATAGGGGCCCTGAATACGGACGGCTCGTCGGCCCCGGGCAAGCGTATTCGTAGCTCCAGGGCGTGCAGCATGAGCGTAGCCTCCGGGAATCGCCTGTCGGGCTCTCCGTAGATAGGATCGCCTAGTATAGGGCACCCTAAGGCCTTGCAATGGACGCGGAGCTGATGAGTGCGGCCCGTCCGCAGCCCGAGGGCCAGCACCGCATAGCCTCCCGCCTCGGCCACTACCCTCCATTCGCTTATAGCCCGCTTGCCTATACCCTCCTCGGAGGGGGCGAAGCGCTTCCTATCCTTAGGATCGCGCGCGAGCCAGCCTTCGAGCCTGCCGGAATCGGACTTCGGCCTTCGCCTGACGATAGCCGCGTACGTCTTGACCGTCGTCCTGGCGCGGAACTGGGCGGCGAGGAGCTCCTGGGCCGCCGCGGTCTTGCCCGCGACTATGACGCCGGAGGTATCCTTGTCGAGGCGATGCACTATCCCGGCTCGCGCGGGCGCCGCCAGGCCCGAGGCCTCGAACCTGCCCAGCAGGGCGTTCGCTAGCGTCCCGCTCCAATTGCCGTGGGCGGGATGCACGACCATGCCCGCGGGCTTGTCGATCACTATGACCGAGCCGTCCTCGTACAGCACCGACAGGGGAATATGCTCCGGCGACGAGGCCGACGAGCGGTCCTCCTCGTCGCGGAGCAGGACGACGAAGGCCTCGCCCTCCTTGAGTGGCCTCGAGGGCTTGGCGTCCCTCCCGTTTACGGAAGCGGACATGAAACGGGCCTTGAACTGGCTGCGGCTTACCGCGCCCAGCTCGTCGGCGACGTATCGGTCCAGCCGAGCCGAGCCGCCGGGACCTACCGTCCCCTCTAATCTAGCCATCCGGGATTCTCCGTGTCTCGCCACTTTACCCGTTGCCGGATAACGATCTATACTGACCGGATCGTAGTATATACTAGTTGCAGCGATCGTTGGGAGACGCCAATATCATGTGGGAGCCATACGACGTTCCGAGGAGCGAGGGAACGAGGATACATCGCATCGGCGACGCGCTCGTCTGCATAGCCGTGGAGATGACGGGCGCGGGCGACCTTCTCGCGGCGATGCCCGTCTACCCGGAAGCGGGTACGCAGAAGAAATCGCTCCGAAAAAAGGCGGACCACGCCATCGCGCTCCCCCCCCTCGAGGACGGAGCGTGGAGCAGGTTCTTCATCGGCAAGGCGGAAAGCTACGAACTATCGCCGGGATACCCGCCCCTCCCCGCCTGCGTTAGCCTGAAGGAAACCTTCTCGCTTCCCCCCGGGGCCACGCTCGACGGCTGGATCTTCTCCCGCGTAGAGGCCCGCGTGCTAGTAGCGGGGAATGAGTTAGCGTCGTTCCCCCTCGTAAAGCCGTACAAGACCCTATACGGCACTCCCGATGCCGGGGTCGTCTGCAGGCACGACGAGGCTCAGTTCCTCGCGTCTAACGAACCGATGTTCGACTCGCTCGTGACCGATCCCGGACTCGTGGCGCATCCCGTCAGGCTGAAGAACGCCTCCAGCGAGCCGGTACGCGTCACGGAACTGTGCATCTACGGCGAGCAGCTGTCTATCTTCGGCGTCGGCACGAATATGCAGAGCGAACGGCTCCTATTTATTTTCAGCTCGTCGGGCGTGAGGATGAGCCTGGACGGGCAAGGCCCGCTCCCTAGCGGGGCGACGGTGCTAGCCAAGCCGAAGGTCTCGGGCGAGGAACGATTCATCGTGCGCTCGTTCGAGCTCTTCAAGGCCATAACGAGGTTATGATGGGAGAAGAAGGCGCGGCGATAGCCGAGGCGGCACCGGTCGCCACCGAGGCGGCCTCGAGGCTCCGGGAATTCTTCCCGTCTACGGGACCGCTGGGACGGTTGTTCACCATGGATACCGCCATAATCGTGGTACGAGTGCTCATCACCCTCGTCCTCAGCCTCGTGTTCGTAGGCCTCGTCGTCACTATCCTGCGGAAGGTATCGAAGAAGCGGATGGACGCCAGGACCGGAGGCCTCTTCGTGAAGGTGGTCCAATACCTCGGCCTCGCCTTCGTCGCCTTCGCCGTCCTCGACGCCGCTAACGTGAACCTGTCCGCCCTGCTCGGGGCGGCCGGCATCGTCGGAATAGCCATAGGCTTCGCGGCACAGACCTCCGTCTCCAATTTCATAAGCGGCATCTTCATCGTGTCGGAGAAGACGTTCACCCAAGGCGACGTCCTTAGCGTCGACGGCACCTCCGGAATCGTCTATTCCATAGACGCGTTCTCGATCAAGCTCAGGACCTTCGACAACCAGCTCATCAGGATACCTAACGAGACCCTCATCAAGACGAAGATGGCTAACATCACCCGATTCCCGGCGAGGCGCCTCAATATCGACATCCTGGTTACCTACGACAGCGACATAGAGCGCACCAGGGACGTGCTCCTGGAGGTCGCGGCCAAGAACCAGGACGTGCTCAGGAACCCCGAGCCCGTCTTCATGGTCAAGGAATACGGCGACAACGGCATAGAGCTGTTCTTCGGCGTCTGGTGCGCCTCGGACGAGTGGTTCCAGGGCAATAACAGCATGAAGATAGACATAAAGAAACGGCTGGACGCGGAAGGCATACAATTCGCCTATCCGACGGTCACCGTATACTCCAAGAAGGCTTGATCGCCGCCGTGGCCCGCGGAAGTACCGGCGTTTCCATTTGACTCGGAGCGGGGAATGACGTATCGTGTCATCGCTTAAGCGTCGAAAGGAGAACCCATGAATAACGAGAACGCCCTCGCGAAGGTAAGCCTCTTCGCCAACCTCGAGCAGAGGTATATCAAGGGCATCGCCCAAATATGCACGGAACGCGACTTCGCGGCCGGGGACCACCTGATGAAGCAGGGAGAGGACGGCATCGGCCTCTTCATCATCCTGTCGGGCAAGGTGAAGATCGAGAAGACGAACGCGTCGGGCGCCTCCGTGGAGATAGCCTCTAACGGACCGGGAGATATAATGGGCGAGCTGGCCGTGCTCGACGGCGCGAAGCGCACGGCCACGGTCACGGCCACCGAGCCCACCAAGTGCCTCGTCCTGGCCTCGTGGGAGTTCACCTCGTTCATGAAGGCTCACCCGGAGGTGGCCATCCATATCCTGCCTATCGTGGTCCAGCGCTTCAGGGAGACGAACGACGCCCTGATAGGCGTCTCGGGAGTCAGGTCCTAAGCCCCGGGATCCCACGCGAAGCGGCGTAGCACGGCCTCGTGGTCGAGGGCGGCCGCCCCGCCCTCGACCACCATGTCGGCGACGGCGAAGTCCTCCGGCCCGGGCGAGCCCGGCGCCGGCAGGGCGACGCAGGCCATGCCGGCGGCCAGGGCCGCGGCCACGCCGTACCGGGAGTCCTCGAGCACGAGGCAGGCCTCCGGCGCGACCCCGCAGCGCCTCGCCGCCTCTATGAATATATCCGGCGCCGGCTTGCCGCGCGGCACCTCGGCGGACGAGACCCGTACGGGGAATAGACCTCCCAGGCCGCTCGCCTCGAGCATGACCGCGATGACGTCGGGGGAGGAGCCCGAGGCTATGGCCAGCGGGACGCCCATCCCGGCGAGCGCCTTGGCCAGGGCGACGGAGGCCGGGAACGGCGCGACGCGGGCCGGGGCGAACCGGGAGTAGGCCTCGTCCTTGAGCCTTATTCTCTCCTCGAGCGGCACGTCGCCCAGGGGGCTGTCGGGGAATGAGCGCGCCAGCGCCCTCATCATCTCCATGGAGCCGCGCCCGATGAACGAGGCGTTCAAAGCCTCGTCGTAATCGATGCCGTACGCCGACAGGAAGGCCCTGTCGCTCTCGAAATACGCGGGCTCGGAATCCAGGAGCGTCCCGTCCATGTCGAATAGCACAGCGGCGACTCGCCTGCGGGCCGCCGCGCCGTTCTCGTCATCGATCACCGTCGGAGGCCTTCCTGCCCGGCCGGGCGCGTACTATCGAGAACAGGCGCCGCGCCAGCCCGAGCTTCCCGAAGGTCAGCCACCATAGCGCCGCCGCGGCGAGTACGGCGGGCACTCCGTAGACGACGAGGCCCACGAGGACGACGAGCCCCGATCGCAGCGCGCCCGCGAAGCCTGCGAACAGGCGCGACAGCGACTCCCCGAGGGTAGGCTCGGAAGGATCCGAGGACCGCGTCGCCCTGATCGACAGCGTAAGCGTCGCGAGCTCGATCCGCTCGCCCAGGTCCCGGAACGAGCCCTCGAGCCGCTCTATCTCGCCCGTCGTCTCGGAGAGGCGGGCCTCCACGGCGAGCATGTCCTCGACGCTCGAGGCCTTGCGCAGGTACTCGCGGTACCGCTCCTCGAGGAGGCGCGCGTTCTTGAGCCTACCCGCCAGGTCGAAATAGCTGTCGGTCACGTCCTGGGCCGAGACCGAGCGGGATCGGGTCTTCCCCGCGCCCGCCATCTCGTCCATCAACGGCTCCAGGAAGGCTACCGGCACCCTCAGCTCCAGGTACACCGACGACTCGTCGGCCTGGCGCACGGCCGCGTAGCCGCCGGCCTTCCGGACCGCGAGCAGGGCGGCTTCCTCGGCGGCGGTGGGGTCGTCTACCTCGACGCTCATGTCGGCGCGATAGACGAGCTTCCTGCCAGCTACGTCGGGTCGATCGGGCGTCGCCGAATCCTCGGCCGGGGACCCGGCGAGGAGGCTCATCGAGGCCCTCTTCGCCCGGCCGCCAGCGGGAGCCGCGGGCGCCGCCTCGGCGAGCGCCATCTCGTAGGACCCGGCCGTATCGCTACGGGCGCACGAGGCGCCCAGGGCCAAGGCCGCGAAGGCCGCGACAGTCGCCGCGGCGAGCGCTGCAGTACGTCTATGCATCGTTCCTCTCCATTCGTTAGTCGCCGAGGCCGGCCTCGTCTCGGCCGGCGTCTGCTCGGCCGGCGTCGACGCGGCGGCCGGATCTCGTGGGCGGGTCGTAATATTCCACGTTCCATAGGAACAATCCCCGGGCCGGTGCGGTAACGCCGGCCCGCCCCCTTTCGCGCGACTCGAGGATATCTCGCATCGCCGTCTCGGGGGCTCCGGAGGCGTCCAGTTCAACGAGAGTGCCCACTATCGAGCGGACCATGCGCCACAGGAACGCGTTGGCGGCTATGTCGAAGACCAGGGCGTCGCCCTCGGCGTAGAAGGCGGCGTGATGCAGGTACCGCATGCGGCTATCGCTCGGGTCCTTGGCCGCCGCGAAGGCGTCGCAGTCTACCTCGCCGCGCAGGCACGAGGCGAGCCGGTTGAGCCGCGCCATATCGGGCCGCTTAAAGACGCGCCAGGCGAAGCGATCCTGATGGGGTAGCTGGGCCGGGCCTACCCGGATGTAGTACTTGTAGCGGCGGAGCCTGGCGTCGAAGCGCGCGTGGAAGTCGGGATGGGCGTCCGCGGCCCTGACTATCCGTACGTCGGGGGGCATGAGCCTGTTAAGCGCGGGCTCGAATCGGTCGGCGGGAATGCTCGCGATGTCGGTTACGAAATGCGCGACCTGCCCCGCCGCGTGCACGCCCGAGTCCGTGCGCCCGGCGCCTACTATCGGCACGGGATGCCCGTGCATCCTGGCGAGCGCCGACTCTATCGCCTCCTGAACCGTCCGGCATCCCGACTGCCTCTGCCAGCCGCAGAAATCGGTGCCGTCATAGCCGACGACGAGCTTGACGACGCGGTCACTCATCCTCTTCGTCGCCCTCCTGAAGCTCGGCCTTGAGCCTATCGTACAGGTCGCGGGCCTTCTCGAGGAGGGGGCCGGGCTTGGACTTGTTCTTCTTGCCGAAGCCGAACATCCTGGCCACCGAGGTCTTGGCGGCCTTCAGCCGCTCGCGCCTGACGGCGGGATCGTCCGTCGGGCCGTACTTGAGCTCGAGTATGGCTGCCATATAGAGGACGCCCTCGTGGCCGTAGTTCTTATCGGTATCGGGGCCGAGGTTCCGCTGGGAGGAGTACGGCTCCTTGCCGTTCTGCTCCAGCTCTATGGCCGCGCGGTAGTAGAAGCGGGCCTTGCGGTATAGGAGGCCGACGACGTAATCCCAGTTCTCGTTGGGGGCCTTGGCGTGCAGCTCGTGGCATAGCCAGGCGGAGCGCACCGAGGCGATGGCGCACTTGATGGTAGGCGCGAATTCCTTGGAGAAGGTATCGTAGGAGAGCAGGGCCAGGTAATAGCTCGCGGCGCCCTCGAGCACGCCCCTGGGCGATTGATAATCGAGGGGGGAGAAGATCCGCTGGACCTCCTCGACCCGTGAATCGATGCGCTCCCTGAGGACCTCGGCGAATTTCTGGCCCGCCGGCAGGAAGTCCTGCCTGAAGGCGGCGTAGAAGCACGACGGGCAGACCTCGAGCTCGTAGACCAGCGGCAGGACCTCGCCGAACGCGTGGAGCGGCTTATAGGTCCTATGGAGCTCGTCGGTCATCTCGTCGGCGCTCACGCGGCCCGAGAACAGCTCCTCGCGATGGAAGCTCGCGTCGCAAACGGGGCAGCGCGTAGGTTCCTTGGCGTAGAAGGTTACCTTACGGTCCTTCCCGGGCTTCTTGGCGGTCTGTATCCTCTGCACCTAGGCCTCCAGCACTACCATGGCGATGGCGTTGTCGCTCTCGTGGGTCAGCGACAGGTGGATTGACGAGCATCCTAGAGCCCTGAACTTATCGAGGGCGCCTCCGTACAGCCTCATGTCGGGCCTTCCGTTATGGTTATTGATGACCCGGATATCGCTTAGCCGGACGCCCCTCAGCCCCGTGCCTATAGCCTTGCCGAACGCTTCCTTGGCGGCGAACCTGGCGGCGAGGGACAGCGCGGCGCTCGTGCCGCGGGAACGGGCCGAGGACAGCTCGTCTGGATGGAAGAAGCGCTCCGGCAGGCCGGGCACCGATAGCCAATGCGCTATCCTGCGGACGTGAACGACGTCCACGCCTATGCCGAGTATCACGGTACGGCCTCCTCGGGCGGGCCGTCGGCGGCCCGCTCTACCGAGACGGTAGCGACGACCGGCTGCCACGACTCGACGTCGAAGCCCGCGGGGAAGCGAGGCACGACGGCGACGGCGTACACGCCCGGCTCCTCGATATTGGACAGGTCCGCCTCCAGGGAGCCCAGCGACGGCATGAAGGCCTCGAGCTCCGAGCTCGAGGCGGCGACCCTGGCGGAGCCTATCGGCACCGGAGTCCGGAGGCTCAGCCCCTCCCGGAGGCCGACGAACAGCACCTCCAGCTCCTGGTAGTTCCGGTATACGAGGGCCTTCTTGACCTCGGCGCTGAATTCCAGGGAGTTGGCCGATAAAAGCCCGATGAGCGGGTCGCGGAGGGCGATCTTCGTCCTGACCGTGAAATTATCGGAGCGGCCGGTCAGCTCTATAGGCTCGGTGGCCGCGTCGACTATGCGGTCCATGGCGCTGGCCGGCCCCGCGACCTCGATCTTCGACGGTGAAAGCTTAAAGCCGGACAGCTCGTACCCCGGCTCCAGGTAGCCCCTGAAGCTAGGCACGACCTGTATCTCCTTGACCACCCGGGGCTCTATCGAGAGGGCGACGTCGGAGGGATCCACGCTTATCTCCAGGGGGTCGATGCCGAGAGCGCTCCCGCGCTTCTCCACCCGGACGGGCACGCGCCAGACGCCGGCGTTGGTATAGCCGCGCAGGTCGATGGTCGCCTCGAGGTCGCCCTCGAGCACGGCGTAGATGGCGTTAGACTCTCCCCTAAGCACGAGCCTGACGGTGCGGGGGTACTGGCTGGCGGGGACGAATTCCTCGTTGGACACGACTGTAAGCGGCACCGACAGAGGCCGTTCCTCGAGCCTGTTGAGCTGGTAGAAGAAGAACAGGGCGACGGCGCCGGCCAGCGACAGTATCTTCGCCGGCCAGTCCGAGACGAAGCGCTCCAGCCTGGCCTTAATCATCGAAGGGCCCCTCGTCGGTAGATGGCCTGCCCGAATAGTCGAGCAGCTGGCCCAGGCGCTTCTTGAGCGCGGGAAGGCTCAGGTTGTAATAGAGCCTCGCGTCGTAGGCCAGCGATATGGCGCCGGTCTCCTCGGAGACGATGAGCACGACCGCGTCGGCCGCCTCGGTGAGGCCCAGGGCGGCTCGGTGCCTCGTCCCGAAGCTCCGCTTTATATCGCGCTGCTCGGACAGGGGCAGGAAGCAGCCGGCCGCGACGATGCGGCCCTCCTTGATGATGAGCGCGCCGTCGTGCAGGGGCGTATCGAACTCGAAGATCGACAGGATCAGGGACGAGCTTACCTCGCCGTCTATCCTCGTCCCGCGCTCGACTATATCGTCGAGGGCGACGTACCTCACGAAGGCCAGGAGGGCCCCTCGGCGCTTCTCGGCGAGCAGCTCGGCCGCGTGGAGTATCGCGTCCAGCTGCGTCGAGCGGGGTCCCTGGCCGCGCTTGAAGATGCCGCCCTGCCCTAGCTTTATGAATATCTTGCGCAGCTCCGGCTGGAAGATGATCGCGAGCGCGATGACGAGGCCGGGGGCAAGGAGGTTGAGCACCCAGGAAAGGGTCTCGAGCTTGAGGAAGAACGCGCCGGCGTATACGACGACGAGCAGGGCCGCCCCCTTGGCGAGCTGGACGGCCTGGGTCTTGAGGAGCAGCCTATAGGTGGCGTAGATGAGGTACGTGAGTATGACTATATCGAGCGCGGGGCGCACCCAGCGGTCGAGCACGCTCGTGAACGCGAAGATACCCATCGTTCCGTCCGTCCGCCTTCCCGCGTCGCTATCCGGCCGACGGGAGGATGGGCCTCCCGGCCGCCGCGTCGAATACGGCCAGCGCCTGGACCGTCTCGGCGACGTCGTGCACCCTGAAGATCGTCGCGCCCCTCGCCCTGGCGGCGCAGGCGGCGGCCAGGCTACCGGGGAGCCTGGCGTCCGGCCCGGCGCCCGATACGGCCCCGATGAACGACTTCCGGGATAGCCCGACGAGGACAGGATAGCCCGGCTCCGCGATTTCATCAAGCCGAGAGAGCAGCGCGAGGTTGTCTTCCAAGCGCTTCCCGAAGCCTATGCCCGGGTCGACGACTATGCGGTCGCGGGCGACGCCAGCGGCGACGGCGCGATCGGCGGCCGACAACAGGAAATCCAGCACCTCGCCGACGCAGTCGACGTACCACGGCGAATCCTGCATATGGGCGGGAACGCCTTTCTTATGCATGAGCACGACGGGAACGCCCCTCGAGCCGCACAGCGGCGCGAGGGCGGGGTCGTCCATGAGGGCGGCCACGTCGTTCACGATGTCGGCTCCGGCGTCAAGAGCGGCCGCGGCCACCGCGGCTTTCCTCGTATCCACCGATATCGCGACGTCCCAGCGGGCGCGAACGGCCTCGATCACGGGCACGACGCGGGATATCTCCTCGTCGGCGCCGACGTACTCGGAGCCCGGCCTCGTGCTCTCTCCGCCCACGTCTATGACGGAGGCTCCCGCCTCGAGCATCGAGGCTACGGCGTCGACGGCGGCCGCGACGTCGGAGACCCTGCTTCCCGCGTAGAACGAGTCCGGCGTCGCGTTGACGATGCCCATGACGACGGCGCGGCCGTCGAGGTCCAGGCTGCGGCCCCTCGGGAGGGCCAGCGAGCGAGGTGTCATGCCGGGCCCGCCGCGGAGCCCGAGGCCGCTATCGCAGGTTCCTCGCCAGCGAGCGCCGCGAGAGCCGTCCGCGCGAGCGAGGCGGCCGACAAGCCCGCCTGGGCGAGCAGCTCGTCCCGCTTGGCCTGCGGGAGCGGCCTCTCGCCGAAGCCCAGGGCGACGGCCCTGCGGCCCGAGGCGAGGATGGCGGCGGCGAGGTCGGCGACGGCGCCGCCGGTCAATACGCCCTCCTCCGCTAGCACGACGAGGCTATAGCGGCGGGCCATCTCGACGACGCCCCCCGTATCGAGCGGCTTCAGGAACCGAAGGTTATAGACGTCGGCGGCGACCCCCTCAGAGGCGCAGGCGTCGGAAGCGGAGAGAGCCTCGTCGACGAGGGCGCCGGAGGCGATGAACAGCAAGGGCGCCGAGGACTCGCTACGCCTGACATAGACGCCCTTCCCGGCCGTGAACGGCTCGGCGAAGGCGGGCCGCTCGGCGGGGCAGACGGCCTTGGGGTACCTGACGATGGACGGCCCGTTGTTCGCGAGCGCCCAGTTCAGGGCGAGGCGCAGCTCCCCGGCGCTGGCGGGCGCCACGATCGACATGCCGGGCACCGCGCGGAAGGCCTGTATATCGTAGAGGCCCTGGTGCGTCTCGCCGTCGTCGGGTACCGCCCCGGCCCTATCGACCGCGAAGACCACGGGAAGGCCCGAGAGCGCTACGTCGTGGTGCACCTGGTCGAAGGCGCGCTGCAGGAAGGTCGAGTACAGCGCCACGACGGGCCGGAGCCCTCCAGCGGCCATGCCCGCCGCGAAGGTCACGGCGTGCTCCTCGGCGATGCCGACGTCGAACAGCCTATCGGGGTAGCGGCGATGGAACTCCGACAGCCCGGTTCCCGACGACATGGCGGCGGTGACGGCCGCGACCCGCGGGTCGGCCCCGGCCGCGGCCGTCACGGCCTGCCCGAAGGCCTCGGTGAACGTAGGCCGCTTGGGAACCGGCGCTCCCGCGGGATCGATAGGGTCCGAGGATAGCGAATCCGGCGACGCCGGCTGCACCGCGGGCGACGGCTGCGAAGCGGGCGATACGCCATGGAAGGCGGAAGGATTACGCTCGGCCGGCACGTGGCCCTTGCCCTTCTTGGTGACGACGTGGACGACGACCGGCTTCCGTATCGCGCGGGCCTCCTCGAGCACCTCGCATAGCAGGTGGATATTATGGCCGTCTATGGGTCCCGCGTACTCGAAGCCGAGGTCGACGAACAGGTTCTCCTTGAAGAATATGGCCTTGACGGCGCGCTTCATCCTGAGCACGAGCGGATGCAGGCGCGGCCCCATGAACGGCACGCCCAGTATCATCCTATCGAGCAGCCGCCTTACGCGCTGGTAGCGCGCCGTCGCCGACAGGCGCGACAGGTAGCTGGACACGGCCCCGACGTTCCGCGAGATCGACATGGCGTTGTCGTTCAGGACGACGATCAGCGGCAGGCCTAATTGCCCGGCGTGGCTCATCGCCTCGTAGGCCATGCCGCCGGTCAAGGCTCCGTCGCCTATGACCGCGACCACCGAGCCGGATCGGCCGAGCCCGGCGTTAGCCGCGAGGAGGCCGAGGGCGGCCGATATGGACGTGGAGGCGTGCCCCGCGTCGAACGCGTCGTGGACGCTCTCGGCGCGCTTAGGGAAGCCGGAGAGGCCGCCCGAGCGCCTGATCTGGCGGAAGGCCTCGTAGCGGCCCGTGACTATCTTGTGCGTATAGCACTGATGGCCGACGTCCCACACGATGGCGTCTGACGGCGTCTCGAACACGCGGTGCAAGGCGAGCGTCAATTCCACGACGCCTAGGTTGGACGCGAGATGGCCGCCGTTGACGGTGACGGTGCCGATGATGAGGCCCCGTATCTCGGCGGCCAGGCCATAGAGTTCCCTGACCGAGAGACGTTTAATATCTCCAGGCCCTCGAATGCTTTCCAGGATTGCCATACCCCTATACATTACCACGGTTCAGAGCCGAGGGACTATACCCGGGCGCTCGGAATTATGCATACTGCGCCCATGGACCTATTAACGCTCAACTTGCATAAAGCCCTGGAATGGCATAGGCACGCGGCCCGCCCGCTTCGAGCAGGCGCGTTCCCTGAGGCGTTCGCGGTCGCCGAATCGGCTCCCGAAGGCGCAGAGCTTGCCTTGTTCTGGGATTGGGACGCCGTCGTCGACCCGTCGGGGGACGACGGCCCCAAGGCCAGGCGCCCGCAGCCGGCGCCGGCTCGCGCGGCCGCTTCGGGCCTTGCCGCGTCGGGCTCCGCGCCGAGCGCCGACGAACCGGCCGCGGAGAGGCTAGAGCCGGGGCGTTACCTGTTCGTCCAATCGAGGAAGCCGGCCGGCCTCGACGGCGGGGCCGCCGAGGCCTGGTTCGAGGACCTAGTAGAATGGTTCGCGCGCGAGGCGTGGTGGACCGGGGCCGAATGCTCCGGCGAGCTCGTAGCCCGCTTCGTGCGGGAAGACGGCAAGACGGCGGTACAGTTGCTCCGCCGCCTCGCTTAGGGATAGGCTATTCCAGGACTGCCCGGATCCGCCTCACGCCGGCCGAAGAGCTCTGCTCCTTCTGGATGACGAACTTGCCCAAGAGGCCCGTGCGCTCGACGTGCGGGCCGCCGCAGACTTCCTTGCTGAAGTCGCCCATCGAGTAGACCTTGACCACGGCCTCGTACTTCTCGCCGAACAGGGCCGTCGCCCCAGACGCCTTGGCTTCCTCGAGCGGCAGCATCTCCATGGTAACGGGCAGGTCGCGGGCTATCTGCTCGTTGACGATGGCCTGGACGCGGGCTATCTCGTCGGCCGTCATCGGGGACGGATGGGAGAAGTCGAAGCGCATGCGCTCCGAGGTGATATTGGAGCCCTTCTGGGCCACGTGGTCGCCGAGCACGATGCGCAGCGCCTGCTGGAGCAGGTGCGTCGCCGTATGGTACTTAGTCGTCTGCTCCGACTGGTCGGCGAGCCCGCCCTTGAACGTCTCGCCTGCGCCCGCGCGCGACAGCTCCTGATGCTTCTTGAAGGCCTCGTCGAACTCGTCCCTATTGACCGTCATGCCGTTCTCCGAGGCGAGCTCGTCCGTCAGCTCGATGGGGAAGCCGTAGGTATCGTACAGCTTGAAGGCCAGGCGGCCGGACATGACCCGCTGGGGGTTGCGGAGGAGGTTGGGTAGCATCTTCTCGAATTCGTGCTCGCCCTTCTGGAGCGTCTCGAGGAACTTGGCTTCCTCGCGCTCCAGCTCCGCGATCACGCGAGCCCGGTTCTCCACGAGCTCTGGGTAGGCGCCTCCGAAGCGCTCGATGACTATCATGGCCGGCCCGGAAAGGAAGGATCCCTCGATGCCGAGCTTGCGGCCATGGCGCACGGCGCGGCGTATCAGGCGCCGTACCACGTAGCCCGCGCCCACGTTGGAGGGCGTCACGCCCTTGGCGTCGCCGATTATAAAGGTCGAGGCGCGGACGTGATCGGCTATGATGCGCACGGAGGCGTCCCTCGCCGGGTCCGAGCCGTAGGAATACCCGGAGACGAACTCGATAGCGGCGATGACGGGCAGGAATATCTCGGTCTGGTACACGCTCGTCTTGCCGTTGAGCACGGTGACGGTGCGCTCGAGGCCCATGCCCGTGTCGACGTTCTGGGCCGGCAGCTTGACCAGGGTCCGCTCGTCGATGCGGTTGAACTGCATGAAGACGTTGTTCCAGATCTCCATCCAGTTGGCCGGATCGGTCCCCTTATTGGAGCCGGCCGGCGGCAGGCCCTCGCCAACCCAGAAGAATATCTCGGTATCGGGGCCGCAGGGCCCGGTCGGCCCGGCAGCCCACCAGTTGTCGCTCGCGGGCAGGTACGCGATCCTATCCTCGGGAACGCCCGCGCCCTTCCAGAAGCCGGCGGATTCCTCGTCGCGGGGAGCGTTCTCGTCGCCCTTGAACACCGTCACCGACAGCATGCGCGGATCGAGGGCCAGCCAATCCTTGGACGTGAGGAATTCCCAGGAATAGGCTATCGAGTCCTCCTTGAAATAGTCGCCGAGCGACCAGTTCCCGAGCATCTCGAAGCACGTAAGGTGGGAAGGATCCCCTACCTCGTCGATATCGCCGGTGCGCACGCACTTCTGGTAATCGACCAGGCGCTTTCCCGCGGGATGTGGCTCGCCGAGCAGGTAGGGCACCAGGGGGTGCATGCCGGCGGTGGTAAAGAGCACCGTCGGGTCGTTCTCAGGCAGGAGCGACTTGCCCGAGATGATAGCGTGGCCCTTCGAGGCGAAGAACTCGAGGTATGTATTCCTAAGCTGGTCTGGTGTAATCATGATAGTCGATAGTAATAATTCGGCGCGGCCCTGGTCAATGGAGCCGCGGGGGAGCGCGCGGGATACGGGCGACGCGCGGGCCACGCGATACGAGGCGGATACGGGATGCGCGGTAGGATGCTGAGGCTCAGGGGAAGGCGCCTAGGAACGGCTACTCCGAGTCAGGATGCCGCTCGCGGATATCGTGGATACGCGGCAGGACGTCGAAGAAGGCGTCGACGAGCTCGGGATCGAACTTCGTGCCGGCCATGGCGCGAATTTCCTTGAGCACCGCGTCCTCGCCCCACGCCTCCTTGTATACCCGCCTGGACATCAGGGCGTCGTAGACGTCGGCTATCGCAACGATGCGGCCCCAGATAGGGATCTCCTCGCCTTTCCGCTTCAGCGCGCGGCCCTCGGCGTCGGCCCTGAGCACCGCGCCAGTCGTCGGGTCTACCCAGCCCGGGTAGCCCGTGCCGTCCCAGTTCTCGTGGTGGGTCAGCGAGACCTCGGCGGCTATCGTGTCGAAGTCGGACTGGGGATCGTCGAAGAGCCTTGCGCCGGAGCAGGTGTGGGTCTGCATGATGGCGTATTCCTCGGGAGTGAACTTCGCCGGCTTCTTGAGGATGAGGTCGCTGATGGCCACCTTCCCCACGTCGTGGAGCATGGCGGCCAGCTTCAAGAGATCCTTGTTCTTATCCAGGTCGTTCTTCCCGACGCCGTGGGTGTAGGCCCAGCGCTCGTAGATCTCTATGGTATACCCGGCGACACGGTTGACGTGGGCGCCCGTCTCCTTAGGATCGCGCAGCTCGGCCATGCGGATCATGCGGATGATCATCGACCGGGTCATGTACGCGCGCTGGAGGGCGACCGTCGCGTTAGCCGCGAAATGCGTGACGAGCGTCTCGTCCTGCTTGGTGAACGCCTCCACCTTGCCGTCCGGGCCCATGGCGTTGATTATCTGGATGACGCCAAGGACGACGTTGTTCTGGGACTTCAAGGGGACGGTGAGCATCGAGGTCGTCTTATAGTTGACCTTGGCGTCGTAGGCGGTGGCGTAGCTGAACGGCAAGCCCGGCGGCAGGTTGTACACGTCGGGGATGTTGAGGAGCTCGCCGGTCATGGCTACGTAGCCCGAGATGCTCTTATCGTTGACCGGGATGCTGAAATGGGGGTAGGCCTGCTTCTCTCCCGGCGGGAGGCTCTTCTGCTTCGTATCGTTATGGGCGAATTTGATGGAGATGACGTCGCCTTCCTTGACGTAGATGGAGCCTGCGTCGGCGTGCACGACTCTCCTTGCCTCGAGCAGGACCCGCTCGAGCAGGATGTCGTAATCCCTGATCTTATTCAGCTCCGAATCGATCCGGATTATCTGCTGAACCTCGTCTGCCTCGGGCTCCATCACTACTCCTTTAAGCACCTAGTATATCCTATCGACCATGGCGCGTCGATGTGTAGAGTAAAAGAAAATGATTATCGCCGGGATTCCCCACAATAGCCCTTCCCGGGGTTTTGACACGATTCCCGGGGAAGGCGATACTGGCGGCGACTAGAGGAGGCTCTCATGGTACACGCGATAGGCGATAAGGAACCGACGATAGCGGGCAGCGCGTTCGTCGCGTGGAACGCGGAGATAGCCGGCGCGGCCGCCGTCGGGGAGGACTCGTCGGTATGGTTCGGCGTGACGATACGGGCCGACATGGCTCCGGTCAGCGTAGGCGAGCGCTCGAATATACAGGACGGCGCGGTCGTGCACGTTAACACCGGCGTCCCCTGCATAGTCGGGAACGACGTGACCGTGGGGCACAGGGCCGTGCTGCACGGCTGCGTCGTGGGGGACGGGTGCCTCGTAGGCATGGGCGCCATACTGCTCAACGGATCGGAGATAGGCCCGGGCTCCATAGTCGGCGCGGGCGCCCTCGTAACCCAGGGCAAGCGCTTCCCTCCCCGATCGCTCGTGATGGGCAGCCCCGCCCGCCTCGTCCGGGAGGTCAGCGACGAAGAATACGCGCATTCGCTCGCCAACGCCAGGGAATACGTCTCGCTCGCGAGGGGGGCCAAGGACTACCGCCCGATGAGCTGACTCGGGGGTAGCGCGACGCTCCGTAGGGCGATGACGCCTTGCGTTTCCGCTTTCCCGGCTATAGTATATCGTTCATGGGAAACGAGAACGGCGGCGAACGATTGGAACTCGAGAGGAAGGGCGCGTTCGGGCGGAAGGTGTTCTTCCTCAATCCTCCCGCCGTCATCGGCGAGGTGGCGACGGCCTTGGCCGAGGCCGAATTCGAGGTGTATTCCACCCGGGACCACGCCAAGCTGGCAAGGTTCCTCCGCAAGGAGCCCGAGTGCCTGACCTTCATCAATATAGACGAGGGCGACGACGAGGGCGTCTGGCGCAACTGGATGCGGACGATTAGGGAGGACCAGTCGTCGAGAGGCGCCGCGTTCGGCGTCATCACGATGCTCGACGACGAGGACAAGCGCTCGTTCTACCTCATGGACCTCGGCATCGAGTGCGGCTTCATCGTGGTGAAGATCGGCGCGGCCAAGACCACGGAGATACTCCTGCGCATGCTCGAGGCCAACGAGGCGCGCGGCCGCAGGCGCTACGTCCGCGCCGCGTGCCCTCCGGACGCCACGGATTTCAGCTGTCCGACCGAAGACGGAGTCAAACGGGGCTGGATCAAGGACCTGAGCTCCGTGGGCATGTCCGCCGCCTTCGTCGAGGGGACGACGCCGAAGGCCGGGACGAGGCTCAAGGACTTACAGCTAAACCTCAAGGGCGTACGGCTGATACTCAACGGCGTCGTCGTCGGCAACCACGAAGCCCCCGGCATAGGGTCGATATCGGTCGTGATGTTCGAGCCCGCGAGCGTATCGGAAGAGAAACGCGTCAAGCTCCGCGCCTTCATCCGCAAGACACTGCAGTCGACCATGGACAAGGCGCTCTCGCTGGCCTGAGGCCCGGCGAGAGCTTCCCCCGCCCACCCTACTTCGCCGGGCGGGGCTTCCTATACGGCTTGCCGCCGGGCGCGTCGCCGGGACCCGCCCCTCGCGGCTTATACGGCTTCCCCTTGTCGTAGCCGCCCTTGGGCCCGTAGGAGCGCTTCGGCCCCCCAGCTCCCCCGGGCCCGCCCTTGGGCGTCGCTATTCGGACGGGAGGTGCCCCTCGCTGCCGCCGCGCCTCGGCTATCGCCTTCTCGGCGGCCTCGAACGGCACGCTGACGAACGAGAAGCGCTCCAGCACCTCGATATCGTCGACGAGCCGATCCGGGAGGCCCGTCAGCCGCTTGACCACGGCGGCGACGTCCTTGGGCCAGGCGCCGTCCTGCTTGCCTATGCCGACGTACAGCCTCGCGGTAGCCGCCGAGTCCACGGACACGTCCCGGACCTCGCCGTAGCGTCGCGGGTCGAGGTCGCCGGAGTACGCGGCGGCCGCGAGCGACGCCAGGGCGTCGCGCGGCGGCAATATCGCCAGGAGCTCGTCGGCCAGCTCGTAGAACGCCACGACCGAGGGATTCGTCTTCTTAGGGGCTACGACTATGGGTTTCGCCGCCTTTTCGCTCCCCGGGCTTTTCTTGCCCCCGAGCTCGCCCGAACCCTCGGCGGAGTCGGCGTCGGCGTCGGCGTCGGATTCCCGCGGCTCGGCGTCAGGCCTGGCGGCCGCCTCGTCGGACGCTGCGGACCCGTCAAGCAGCGCGTCCTCGTCGTCGTCCTCGTCGGTATGGAACGATAGCCCGAGGACCTCGCGGGCTGCGCCGGCCGTCTTGGCCTTTATGCGCGCCCGCTTCGCCTCGATCACGTCGGATACCGTCGGCACGGAGCCCTTATGGAGGCCGTCGCCGGAGGCTCGCCTGAGAGCGAACAGGCGGCGGTACTCCTCGGGAGTGACGAAGGTGATGGCGGTGCCCTTGTTGCCCGCCCTGCCGGTACGCCCTATCCTATGCGTATAAGACTCCGGGTCGAACGGCAGGTTGAAGTTGACTACGTGCGTCAGGCGCTCGACGTCGATGCCCCGGGCCGCGACGTCGGTGGCGACGAGGATGAGCGTCTTCTTCTCGCGGAAGCGGCCGAGCGTGCGCTCCCGCATATCCTGGGAGACGTCGCCGTGCAGGGCCTCGGCCGCGTAGCCCCGCTCGGAGAGGGCGCGCGCCACCGCGTCGGTCTCTATCTTCGTGTGGCAGAACACCAGCCCGTAGAACTCGTCCTCGGCGTCGACGATGCGGCACAGGGCCTCGAGCTTGTCGCGCTCCCTCACCTCGAGCCATATCTGGTCGGTGAGCCCCGCCTGTACCGGGTTGGTCGTGTCCTCGACGGTCGTGAAGGACCCGAGGCGCTCGCGGGCTATCCTGACGATGGGATAGGGCATGGTAGCGGAGAAGAGGACGACGCGGCGCTCCGGGTTAGAGGCGTCCATCACCTTCTCTATGTCCTCGATGAAGCCCATGTCGAGCATCTCGTCGGCCTCGTCGAGGACGAGCCACTCGAGGCCGGACAGGTCGAGGGTCTTACGGTCGATATGGTCGATGACGCGGCCCGGCGTGCCGACGACTATGTCCACGCCCCGGGACAGTCGCCGGAGCTGCTCGCTCATCGACGCTCCGCCGTAGACCGTGGCGATGCGGGGCGTCGGGCCCGGGGCGAAGCTGGCTATCTCGCCCGATACCTGCACCGCCAGCTCGCGGGTCGGCACCAGGATGAGGGCGCGGACCTTGGGTCCCGGCGCCGACAGCCGCTCCACGAGGGGCAGCCCGAAGGCCGCGGTCTTGCCCGTCCCCGTCCTCGCGCGGGCGACGAGGTGCTCGGTGCCGCGCAGGAGCACGGGAATGGCGAGCGCCTGGATTGGGGTAGGCTCCTCGAAGCCCTTGCGTGCGAGCGCCTCGATTACGGGCGCGGAGAAGCCGAATTCGGCGAAGGTAGGAGAAGGCATCTGTATCCTTACGAGGGAACGAATTGTCTCGGGGGGTCGAATCTTCGACGTGGAGCGTATCGACGATGGGAAGCCGATCCCGCGGGATCCTTTAACTATACAGCCGCGGGCCTCCGATAGTCCAGACCGGATACGCGATAAGTCCTAAACCATCGCGCGCAAACGCCGAAACTATAGTCATGGACGCTATGAGCGTCGATCGGAGGATAACGATGAAGACTTTCGCCATTAAGAGCACCGATCGCGCGCCCTCGGTTCTAGAACTCATGGGCGAGATCGAGGACGGCTACGTCGTACGCATAGTCAGGCACCGCGACGATTGGGACGACGTGAGCGAGGAATTCATGACCCGGGAGCTGTTCGATACCTGCGTACGGACAGGCTACATCTACGAGATGTCCGCGTAGCCTCTTCTAGCCCGATACATAAAGTCTATGCATCGAGGGCCGTCCCGCCGGGGCGGCCCTCGCCGTTTCCCGGCCGCGCGCCTCGGGACGCTTCCCGGACGCTTCCCGGACGCTTCCCCGCCGCTTCCTTAACGCGATCCTAGCGCCGCTTTCACTTCTATAAGACGAAAAAGCATGCTATCGTTGCCGGAACGCGGCCGCGCCCCGACGGCGCGGCGCCGCCCCCAGGAGGAACCGTGCACGATCCAGAATCGCTCTATAAGCTTCCAAGGTCGCGCGAAGGCAGGAAGCTGCTGGGCCGCTGGTACGGAGACGCCCGAGTCCCGGCCGAGGCCGCCAGGTGGGAAGCCCTCGCGGAGCTGACGCTCGGCACGTACGACGTACCCGAGGCCGCCTTCGTATCGAGCCCGGGACGGACGGAGCTAGGCGGCAACCATACCGACCATAACGACGGCAAGGTCCTCTGCGCCGCCGTCCACCTCGACGCCCTGGCGTGCGTGGCGCCCCGAGACGACCTCGCCGTCGAGTTATTCTCCGAGGGCTGGGAAGAGCCCTTCCGGGTGGACCTCGGGGAGCTCGAGCCCAAGCCCGAGGAGAGAGGCAAGCCGGAATCGCTCATACGCGGCGTCGCCGCGGCGATAGCCAGGCGCGGCGGGATGATAGGCGGCTTCAGGGGCCGGATGACGTCGGCGGTACCCGCCGGTTCGGGCCTCTCGAGCTCGGCCGCCGTGGAGGTGCTGTTCGGCCAGATACAGAACGCCCTCTATAACCAGAACAGGATACCTCCGGCGGAGATAGCCATGGCGAGCAAGGAGGCGGAGAACCTCCACTTCGGCAAGCCCTGCGGCCTGATGGACCAGATGGCCTGCGCGCTCGGCGGCATCTCCGCCATAGACTTCGGCCGGCCCGACAAGCCGCGATGGTCGCGCGTCGGCTTCGACTTCGAGAAAGCCGGGTACGTCCTCGCCGTCGTCGACACCGGCGGCAGCCACGCGGACCTGACGGAGCATTACGCCGCCATACCGGCCGAGATGCGCGCGGTGGCCGAGCTGTTCGGCCTGCCGAGCCTCCGGAAGCTCTCCCTGGACAAGCTCATACGCAAGTCGGCCGAGATACGGGAGAAAGCCGGGGACCGGGCTCTCCTCCGCGCCATGCATTTCGTCGCAGAGAACGAGCGGGCCGAGGAGATGGCGGAGACCCTCGACGAGGGAAGGCTCAAGAAATTCCTCAAGCTGGTCAAGCGCTCCGGGGATTCCTCCTGGCGCCTCCTCCAGAACGTGACGCCCCCGGGGGCCGAGCGGGACCAGCCCTTGGCGGTGGCCATAGAGCTATCCAAGGCCTTCATCCGCAAGGACGGGGCCGCGCGGGTCCACGGCGGCGGCTTCGCGGGGACGATACAGGCCTACCTCAAGGCTGATCAGGCCGAGGAGTACGCCGACTACATGGACGCGCGATTCGGGTCGGGAGCTACGACGATACTGCATATAAGGCCCGACGGGGCCGGAGAGGCTATTCTATGAACGAGAAGAAAGAGAGCTTCAAGCCCTACATGGGCCTGACCTTCCTCATCGGATTCGGGTTCTTCACGATGGGCCTTATGGACATCCTCTACGACACCTACGTGCCCATCTTCCTCGGGAAGTACTTGCAGAAGAATTTCCTCGTGGGCGGGCTGATGACCCTCGACAACCTGCTCGCGGTCTTCCTGATACCCTTCGTGTCGCTCTGGTCCGATAATACGAGGACGAGGATAGGCCGGCGCATGCCGTTCATCATCGTCCTCCTCCCGCTGTCGGCGATTTGCTTCTCGCTCATCCCGTACGCGGCCGCTCGGTCCATAGGCGCGCTCTTGCTCGTCATCTTCGGGCTCAATATCTTCAAGCAGTCGGTCCGAGGCCCCGTCGTGGCCCTGATGCCGGATACAATCCCGGGCGAATTCCGGTCGGAGGCCAACGGCATCATCAATACGATGGGAGCGCTCGGGGCCATCGTCAGCACCGTCGGACTCGCCAGGCTGATGGACCTGGACGTAGTCCTTCCCCTGTTAGGCAGGACCAAGGACAGCATCCCGTTCCCCATAGCCGGCGTGCTCGTGATACTCGCGGCCGTGCTGGTATTCTCCTTCGTGCGCGAGAAGAACCACGACGCTATCTCCAAGGAAGAGAAGGCGCCGCTCGTCCGATCGCTCAGGGCGATAGCGGGAGAGAAGGATAAGAGCGCGCTCTGGATCCTCGTCGCGCTATTCTTCTGGTTCCTGGGATACCAGGGCATCCTCCCCTTCATAGGCAAGCTGTGCAAGGACGTCTTCGAGATAAGCTCCAACGGAAAGGCGGCCCTGCCCGCTTCCATGGTCGCCATCGCCCAGACCCTGTTCGCCATCCCCTCGGGCTACGTGGCCCACCGCATCGGGAGGCGCAAGGCCATCAGGGCGGCGCTCCTCGTCCTCGTCGCTATACTCGGCGTAACCGCCTTCCTCGCGAGCGGGTTCGCCGGCTCCCTGGACACGGGCCTCAGGTTCAACATCCTCCTGGGGCTGATGTTCGTATTCGGCATATTCTGGATAACGATCATCACTAACTCCTTCCCCATGCTATGGCAGATGGCCACGTTCGGGACGATAGGCGTCTATACGGGCCTCTACTATACCTTCAGCCAGACCGCGGCAATCTCTTCGCCGCCCCTCACCGGCGCCCTCATCGACCTGGTCGGCTACTCCGGCATCTTCGTGTTCGCGGCGCTCTGCATGCTCGTAGCCTATTCCTTCATGGGCAAGGTCGCCAAGGGCGAGCCCGGGGAGAAGCCGGCCGCGGAGGCGGAGTAGGCGGCATGGAATGGTCCCTGGTCCTTTCCGGCGGCGGGGCCAGGGGCCTCGCGCACATAGGCGTCATACGGGCGCTCGAGAGGCGCGGGGTCCCGAGGCCGTCGTTCATCGCCGGCACGTCCATGGGCGCCGTCATAGGAGCCATGTACGCGCTGGGATGGGACTCGGCCAAGATGGAGGCCTACGCTCTCGGGTTCGAGATGAAGGACTTCATGGAGAATCCCGCCTTCAGGCTGCCGGATATCGCGCTATCGCGCCTCGTCCAGGCCGGGACGGCCTTCGGGTCGGTCCTACGGGGCCAGGGCGTCGACTCTGGCAAGAAAGCGCGCGCGGAGCTCGGCCGCATCTTCGGCGAGGTCTCGATCGAGAGCCTGGCCACGCCGTTCGCGTGCGTCGCCAGCGACCTCGTCAGCGGCCAGGCCGTCGTCCAGGCGGCGGGGAACCTGGCGGACGCGGTGCGCGCCTCCATATCGTTCCCCGGCGTCTTCGCGCCGGTACGCCGCGACGGCATGGTGCTGGTAGACGGCGGCGTGCTGGATAACATGCCGTGCGACGTCGCGCGGGAGCGCGGCCGTGGCCGCGTGCTCGCGTCCGACGTCTCCCCGTTCGAGGTCGCGGAACCGGAGAGCATCGCCAAGGGCATGGGCGTGCTCCTCCGCTGCTTCGACATAGCGACCGAGCGCGCGCAAGGCCCGATAGGCGACCTGGCCGACCTGACGATCACGACCTACGACCGTCGCGCGGCCTTCGACTTCGACCGGGCGGACGCCGTAATCGCCCTGGGAGCGCGCTCCGCGGAGGCGCGCGCGGCGGACATCGACCGATTCTTCGCGGGCGGACCTTCCCGCTGGGCCAGGTTTATAGATAAGCTATTCCCATGGAAGCGTTCACGCGTTCGATAGAGGCGCTCATAGGCTCGTACGAGTCCTCGGGCGGCATCAACCACAGGACCGGGCAGAACCTGCCGTCGAAGGAGGCGATACACGCTATCGTCGCCGACCTCGAGACCCTGGCCTTCCCCGGGTATCGCCAGGAGGACGGCATCGACGATACTAACGCCGCCTTCGTCATAGGCGAGCTGTCTCACCGCGTCGCCAGGGCACTGGTCAACGAGGTCTCCAAGAGCCTGGAATACGGCTATAGGGTCGCCGGACGCTCCGGCTGCCCGGCCGCCTGCCACCTCGAGGCCCTGGAGGCCGTTCAGGACCTCTTCGAGGCGATGCCGCGCCTGCGGTCAGTTCTCATGGGCGACGTTTCGGCCGCGTTCGACGGCGACCCCGCGGCCAAGTCGACGGAGGAAGTCATACTGTCCTATCCGGGGCTGGAGGCCCTGACCGTGCACCGCTTCGCGCACTTCCTATGGGACAGGGGCGTGCCGCTCATTCCCAGGATGATGAGCGAGTACGTCCACGCCAAGACCGGCATCGACATACACCCAGGCGCGACCATCGGCGAGCGCTTCTTCATAGACCACGGCACCGGCGTCGTGATCGGAGAGACCACGGTCATAGGGAAAGGCGTCAAGCTGTACCAGGGCGTCACGCTGGGCGCCCTGAGCGTGCGGAAGAGCGAAGGGGACCAGAAGCGGCACCCTACGATCGAGGACGGCGTGACGATATACTCGGGAGCGACTATACTAGGCGGCGATACCGTCATCGGGGCCGGAAGCGTCGTCGGGGGCAACGTGTGGCTAACCACGTCGCTGCCTCCCGGCTCCCGGGTCTACGTGCCCCAGGGCGATTTCGTCGTGGATTGCCGCGGCGAGCAGGGCGCCGTAAGGGACGCCTGCGAGTCCTGAGCCCGCGGGCACCGGGCCCGCGGACCCGCGATGTCAGGTATCGAAAAGCACGATCTTACCGCCTTCGGAGCGCTTGATGGTATCGAGGTAGGCCTCTTCCTCGCGCTCCACCGTCGTGGCCATGGTACCGGCGATCCTCTTCAATAGCACCTTGCCCGTCTTGGCGAAGAAGAATATCTTGCGCGGCAGGATGCCCCCCGTATCGTTGGCCACCACGGGAATATTCTCCTTCTTGAGGAACTCGACGGCGAAGTCTATGTTGCTCTTCGGGATCTTCGTAGGCCCGGAGGCGAGCCTGAGCACCGACGCTCCGCCGAAGATCTTGGCTACGATATCGCCCTTCTTCGAGCCCTCCTTCATGAGCCCGTTGTACAGGAGCTCTATCGCGAACATGCCGTACTTGGCGTTCTTGTTGCGTATCATATCCTCGTCGTCCAGGTCGCCGGGGAGCATGAAATGGTTGATGCCCCCCTGCCTGAGGCGCTGATCCCAGAAAGCCACGGATACGCAGGACCCGAGCACCGTGGCGATGATTATGTCGTCGCCCGATACGAAGTACTCGCCGGGGTGTATCGTGATGATGTTCTGCTCGAACCTGCTTAGCTTATGAGTAAACAAGAATCCCCCAACGGCTGTCGCGCGCGGCTAGAATAGCGTGACGTCCCCCGACTCGGCGGTAGAGTCGTCGACGTCGGCGTCGAGCCGCGTCAGGCGAGCGGCCGTCTGCTTATGCTCGAATATCGTGAACCTATCGACGATCGCCTTGAGCCGTTCACTATGGATATTCGAGGCGGACGCCCTGTCGCTCGAGCCCGGCGACGCGGACGCGTACGCGGATAGCGCGTCGCGCATGCCTTCAAGCTCGCCCGCGAGCGTCGCTATGCGTTCGACCGCCTCCGACGCCTCGCGTATCGCGTTGGCGAAATCGTCCGAGAAGGGCTTGAATTCTGATTCCGTTGTCCATAGCCTCGCGCGGGACTCCCCTATCCGGTCGAATTCGGCCCGGAGGCCGCTGGTCTCGGCCTTGAGCACGGCCATGCTCTCGGCGGCGCCGGACAGGTAGTCTGACATGCCGGTGGATAGCGTCTTGCCGAACGAGCGGGTAACGCCGCCGGCGGCGGTCACGTCCTCGGTCAGGCGTTCGGTCAGGTCCATCATGCCCTCGACCGTCGTCGATACGATGGCGAGCGCCTTGTTCCTGGCGGTCTCTATCCTGGACGCGGTGACTATGCTCTTGAACCTGGCGAGGATGGCGTTCATCTCCTTGAACCGCTCGTCGAGGCGGCGAACGCCGACGGATATGGCCGAGGCCTCCGCGATGGCTATTTCCTTAGCGGCGATATAGGCCCCGGCCTTCGATTCGTAGGCGCGACCGATGCCTGACTCGTTCCGCCCGGACACGATGGCGCCGCGCGCGGATTCTACCGAGGACATGACCGAGTTGACGCCAGAGATGCCGGAATTGAATCGCTCGAGGCTCGCCCGCACCTGGGCGCTGACGTCGTCGAGCAGGGACGCCGATAGCTTGGTAATCTCCACGAGGAAGGCCTGTTCCTCCTCGGGATCGATGCTCTCCTGCGCGCCCGCGGCGCCGTCCGGCTCCGCGGCGCGTAGCGAAAGCCTGACGTGATCGAGCGATTGGCGGATGATATCCTGGAGCTGGACTTCCTGCATTATGGAAGCGATAGGCGACCTCACGCTCGCGGCTTCCAAGGAGAGCGCGCGTATATCGCGCGCGGCGTCGTCGACCTCGCGATCCAGCGCGACGAAACCGGTCTCGAGCGCCTCCTTGGCGGACTTGAAGAACGTGTCCTGGGTCTCGGAAAGCGAGCTAAGCGTCGACCTCAGGGCGTCGAGGCGCTCGAGCAGGTTGTAACCGGTCTTGGACAGGTCGTCGGCGTGCCGTATAGTGCGGCCGGAGAGGCGCTTCAGCTCGTCGGTTATAACGGAGAAGGCTCGGCCGGCCGCCCCCGACTTGAGGGCTACGGTCATCGCGTTCAGCGAGACTATCTCCATCTCCTCGGAGTCCGCCCGTATGCGGTTGATGATATCGTCTAGCCGCGAGAGGCTCTGTATCCCGTCCTCGACGCCGCGAAGGAACGTCTGCTCTGTCCTGGAAGCCTTCTGGAAGAACCTCGTCGCGTCCTCGATGAAGTCCTCGGATCGCCTCTTCGCCGCCTCGGCGCTCACGCCGCTGCGATGCTGGGCGATGACCGAGGATATGGCGGCCTCGGCGCCGCGGGAGCTCGAGTCCACGGCGTTCTTGACCGTCTGGAATACCTTACCGAGGCGCAGGTAAATTGATTCCGTCTCGCGCTCGATGACGTCGATCCTATCGACCAGGTCGAGCACCGACGCCGTTACAGCTTCGATCATGCTACCACTATAAGTTAACAGGTGCCATCCTCGCAAGGACGGCGCCGGAGAAACGCGCCCCAGGGCCTGAAGAAAGCGGTTCGGCGCCGCGTCGGAACGGCTAGCCCCCGGATCCGCGCCTAATAGAACGGGCCGCCCCAAGGGCGGCCCGCCGTCGTATCTCGCGCCCCGGGGGCGCCATTAGCCTAGTTCGCCTGAGCCGGCTCGCCCTCGACGATGCCCACGGGCAGGATCGAGCGCTCGGTGTCGACGTCGAAGTACCTGGCCTTCTCCATGACGGGAGCGAAGCAGACGACGTCGCCTATCTTGAAGGTATGGTGAGGGGGGACCTTCGAGACGATCTGCGTCGAGGCGGTCTTGGCCCACAAATGGATCTCGGCGCCCAGCGGCTCGACGACGCTTATGGTCGTCTTGAGCCCCTTGGCGCTCTCGTCGTACGGGAGGTCCTCGGGGCGCAGGCCCAGGACGACGTCCTTGCCGACGTAGGGCTTGAGCGCGGCGGCGTGCGAGGCGTCCGGCGCTATCTTGCTCACGCCGTCGTCGAGCAGTATCTTGCCGCCCGCCTCTATCACCTTGACCGGTATGAAGTTCATGGGCGGCGAGCCTATGAAGCCGGCCACGAACTTGTTGACGGGATGGTTGTACAGGTACAGGGGCGAGCCTATCTGCTGGACGAGGCCGTCCTTCATGACGACTATCTTGTCGCCCATCGTCATCGCCTCGACCTGGTCGTGGGTGACGTAGATCATCGTCGCCTGGAGCCTCTGGTGGAGGTCTATGATCTCGGCGCGCATCTGCACGCGCAGCTTGGCGTCCAGGTTGGAGAGCGGCTCGTCGAAGAGGAAGACCTTGGGATTCCTGACGATGGCGCGGCCTACGGCGACGCGCTGGCGCTGCCCGCCCGACAGCTGCTTGGGCTTGCGGTCGAGGTACTTCTCGATGTCGAGTATCCTGGCCGCCTCGCGGACGCGCTGGTCGATCTCGGACTTGGGAAGCTTGCGGATCTTGAGCCCGAAGGCCATGTTGTCGTACACGCTCATGTGCGGGTACAGCGCGTAGTTCTGGAACACCATGGCGATGTTCCTGTCCTTGGGCGGCACGTCGTTGACGACCTGCCCGTCGATGCTGATCTCGCCGCCCGAGATCTCCTCGAGACCGGCGACCATGCGGAGCGTCGTCGACTTGCCGCAGCCCGACGGGCCTACGAACACGACGAACTCCTTGTCCTCGATGACGATATTAACCGAATCGACCGCTTTCACGTCACCGTCGTATATCTTGGTGACGTCCTTGAGAATTACCTTGGCCATTGGCCCTCCCCTTCTAGAGGTTATCTTATTGCCTGCCAGTGTACGGGCGATCCCGGTTATTGTCAAACGGAACGTCCCTTGACAACCTAGGCTCCGTCCCCGACAATGGCCGGACACCGTTCCTTCGAGCCCTCCCTCCTAACGGCGCCGCGCCTCCCGCGCCAGCCCACGGAGGCCGGGCCATAGGGCCGGGGGCGGAAACGCCCCGACCTTCCGCGCTTGAAAAGGAGGACGCGAGGTGAGCCGCAGCATACCCGCGCTCGTCGCGCTACTCGCGCTACGAATAACCACTCAGGCCGGAGCCGCTCCGCTCGAGCTATCGTATAACGGGGCGAGCCTTCCCTCCGTCGGCTCGGCGTCGCTATCGCGGGCCGTCCCTACCGGCGTCCCAGGCGAGCGCGGCGCGAGCCTGGGCGAGTTGTTCCCTCCCCAGCTCGAGGCCTGGCGGCTGGAGCTGCGGACCGCCTCGGGCCCCGTGGTCGTCGACGCCGACGACCTGGGCGACCGGCTCTACGGCATCTACGCCGTGGAGGCGGGCCCGGGCTGGGACGTCGTCCTCGACCCGGGCCCCGGCGGCCGTCGCGAGCGAGTGGCCCGCGTTACGGCCCTGGGGCTGCGCGGCGAGCCCTGCCCGGAGCGCGCGCTCGAGGTATGGGTCTCGTGGGAAGGCGTGCCGGAGCTCAAGGCGGTGATACGGCGATGGGCCGAGCGCGCCGGCGTGAAGGCCAAGGTCGTCGACGTGCCGTCCGTCAAGAGCAAGCTCGTTACCGTCCTCAGGGGCGGCGGCAAGGTCCCCGACCTCGTCATGGTGCAATCGGATTACCTTCCCGACCTGGCCCAGGCCGGGGCCCTCCAGCCCCTAGGGAGCCTCCGCCTGCCCGCTTCCGGTACCAAGGGCGAGCGGGCATTCACGCTGGGAGGGAGCCTCCTCGCGGCGCCGTTCTACTGCGACGCCCAGCTCGTCTTCTATTCATCGTCGCTCGTGCGCCCCGCGCCTCCGGCCGATTGGACGCTCGGCGACATGGAGCGCCTGGCGGAGGCCTCGGGCGCGCGCGTCGGCGCGGCCTGGAACGCCTATTCCGCGTACTGGTTCCTGCCCTTCGTCCTAGGCTTCGGTAAGGATTCCCTAATCGCGCCGGACGGGCGCATGGGCGTGCGCCACCCGGCCTACGCGAAGGCCCTCGGCTACCTGAAGGAGGCGCAGTCGCGCGGATTCCTGTCAGCGATGGAGCGCGACGCGATGATGGCCTACTTCACCTCGGGCAAGGCCGCCTTCATACTCTCGGGCTCGTACAGCGTGCCGGAATTCAGGCGCCTGGGCATCCCCTTCGGCGTCGCGCCCTTCCCCCTCTCGTCGGCGGGAGGCAAGCGCGTGGCCCCGCTCCTCGACTACAAGGGCTGGGCCGTCACGAGGACGAGCAAGAGCCCGGCGCTGGCCCGCCGCCTCGCCCAGTACCTCTCCGAGGCCGGCGTCCAGGCGGAGTTCTGCTCGTCGCAAGGCAAGATCCCCGCGAACGAGGACGCCTGGGAGCTCTTGCCCGCCGGAGACCCGTACCAGGCCGTGATACGGGCCAGCTACGACGCGGGCGTCGCCGTCCCCCCCGATCCCGCGTACGGCGACTTCAAGAA
The DNA here is from genome assembly GCA_018816345.1 of Spirochaetota bacterium. Classification (GTDB taxonomy): domain Bacteria; phylum Spirochaetota; class Spirochaetia; order Treponematales; family UBA12059; genus SZUA-370. The sequence goes on from JAHIWG010000097.1 coordinate 55,062, forward strand.
CGCGTCGTGGAAGCTACTCAGGCTATTCCTGTCGGGCTCCACGAGCGCCGATGAGACCCTGGCGGCTCTCGCGACGATACTCGGAGAATAGGAGTCGGAATGAGAATTATACGGAGAGAAAACACTATACCAAGGAGCACGACGATGATCAGGATCACAGCACGCCCGGGCAGGGCGTTAGCCCTGGCGACCGCGCTAGCGACCGCGCTGACGCTCGGCGCCGGCCTGGCTGGATGCGTCAGCCAGGAGCCCGCGGCCGAGGCCGCGGAAGCGGCGGCGGAGCAGGAGAGCGACGCGACCAGCGCGGCCACCGGGGACTGGGAGGAAGGCTCCTCGGGCGCCAAGTCTGACCAATCCTACCAGGACGGCTCGGGATGGTCGGTATCGCTCAAAGGCGTCAGGGAGGCCGAGCTCTACCAGAGCTACTTCGACGACGCGAAGAAGCACGCCAGCCACTACGTCGAGAAGGTCGTCGAGAAGAAGGGCGTCAAGACGAGCTACCGCGGCATGCCCCTGCGGCTCGCGATAGCCATGGTAGACGGGACCGAGAAGGACCACGCGTGGCTATTCGACGAGCAGCTATGGGCCGCGGGCTACGACGTGACGCTGATAGCCAAGGACGGCTACTCGGCTACCTTCAACACGAAGGACCTAGCTCCAGGCGCCCTCGTCATCGCCGACCTGGAGGACGGGAAGCCCATAGCGCCGATGATAGTAGGCGATTCCCTCAAGAACCTCTGGGTCCGCGACCTCGCGCGCATAGAGACGTCGCTCGCGCCCAGCGCCCTCGTCGCCGCGGCGGCCTCCTTCTCGCTGGACATAGACATCAACGGCGCCAAGGCCAGCTTCAGCCTCGCCGAGCTCGAGAAGCTCCCGATATACACCGAGGGCAGGGGCGCCTATACGACGAGCGCCGGGACCCGCTACGAGGGCGTCTACGGCGGCGTCAGGCTCCTCGATCTCCTCCGAAGCTATGCGGAGATAGCGGCCGACGATTCCGTCACCTTCGTCGCGATGGACGGCTACGAGATGAGTTACCCGGGCAAGACGGTGCTCGACTCCAAGGACGGCGAATGGCTGCTCGCGTTCAGGCTCGACGGCGACTACCTGCCCAAGGACCCGGGCTACGTGCGGACCATCAAGGTGGGGCCGGGCACGCCGAACGTCGACGGCCACCTCTCGGTACGCATGGTCAAGAAGATAGTCGTCAAGCAGAAGGATTTCGTCGACTTCGAGCTGAAGCTCTCGGGCAAGATGGCCTTCGACCTGGACCGCTCCACGGTGCAGAGCTGCGTCAGCTGCCACAAGAGGACCGTCACCTTCGAGAAGAAGGGCGAGGTCGCCGAGTATACCGGCTTCCCGCTCTGGCTACTCCTGGGCTACGTCGACGACGCCAAGTACGCGCCCCATAAGCAGGACGCGTCGATCGCCCCGTACAGCGACGCGGCCGCCGACGCCGGCTACGCCATCGACCTCGTCGCCGCGGACGGCTTCAAGGTCAGCGTCGATAGCCGGGAGGTGACGCGCAACGACGATCTGATAGTCGCCATGTACAAGAACGGCGAGAAGCTCCCCGCCGGCGAGGCTCCGCTCGTCCTCGTATGGGACCGCGCCGCTAAGAAGGTGCCGGCGGGCGTCAAGAACATCAAGATGCTCGCTAGCGTCGGGGCGCGCTTCTGACGCGCTGCCGCCTAGGGCCCAGGACGGCGGCCTCGCGCCACCTCCTGGGCCCCGCGGCCGACTACCTGCGCCTCGCGCCGCTCGCGGTCCTCGTCGTCCTGGCGGGGGCCGCGCCTTTCTTCTCCGCCCTGCGGCAGAGCTTCTTCATAAGCGGCGCCTTCGCGGGGGCGGCCAATTACGCTACCCTGTTCGCCGATAAGGGCTTCCCCATGGCCGCGGGCATCACGGTCGCGTGGAGCCTCCTATCGGCCGCCGTCACGATGGCCGTCGCCTACCCCGTCGCGTCCCTGGCCCTGGGCTCCCGCCGCGCGTACGCGATCATCTTCCCGCTCCTCGTGGCCATGTGGGCCGTGCCCGTGTACATAGGCGCGCCGCTATGGCGCTTCGTCCTCCACGGGGCCGCCGGGGACTCCGTATTCAGGGCGCTGACGGGCATAGAGGTGAACCTGATGGAGTCTCCGGCCGCGGCCTTCGCCTCGAGCGCCCTCGTCGCCGCGTGGTTCAGGCTCCCGCAGGCCGTGTTCATAATGCTCGCGGCGCTCGGCCGCTCCCGGAAGTCGATCGACGACGCCGCCAAGGTAGACGGCGCGGGCCCCGCGGCCATAGCCTTCACGATACGCCTCCCCGCGATGTCGGGCGCCCTAGGCGCGGTAGCCGCGCTGGAGCTCGTATCCGCCTTCAAGGAATTCACGGTGCCGTTCCTGATGACGGCGGGAGGCCCGCCGCTCCGCTCCGGCATCACCGCCAGGACCGTCGTCGGCGCCACCACGACGCTGGAACTGTATCTCTACGACCTCTTCTCCGGGTACGCGGACGCCGGCATAGTCTCCGCCTACGCCGTCGTCCTATCGCTCGCGGTGGGCCTCGCGGTCGCCGGCGGCTTCGCCGTAAGGGGCGCCCTCAAGCGGCGCAGCCCCTTGCCGAGGAGAGCAGCGGAAAACCGGGCGAGCGGCTCCGGCGGCTTCGATTCGCCGTCGGGCTCGCCGTCGGAACTATCGTCGGAACTATCGTCGGATTCTCCGTCGGGCTCGCCTTCCGGCAATACGAAAGCGGCGCGGGAAGCGCGAGGCGCATGGGAACGAGCCGGTCAGGGCCGCCGGCGAGAGGCGCGCGCGTCCCGGCAAGGCCGCCGACCCGGGCCGGGCCTCGGCTACGCCCGCGTGCCGGGCAAGGCCGCCGACGCCGTCTTCGCCGGCTCTACCTGGCTCGTCGTCGCCGTCCTCGTCGCCGCCGCCGCGGTCCTGGCCTACTGCGTCGCCTGGATGGCATTCTCCGACCTGTCCATAGCCTTCATCGACTCGTTGATCCCGCGCTTCTTCACGACGGGCAACTTCGCCAGGGCCTTCGTCGACGACGGCCTCGGCCTCGCCCTCGCCAACACGCTGTTCGTCTCCGCGGCCACCGCCGTCCTGATAGGCCTCGTCGCGTTCCCCGCCGCCGCCTGGCTAGCCGACAGGCCTCGGGCGAAGGCCGCGACGCTGTTCGTACTGCTCCAGGCCCTCTCCAGCTCCGGCGGCGTGCACTCGCTCATACCGCTCTACGACCTCTGGAGGCGCCTCGGCCTGCTGGGCGGCTACGCGCCGGTCGTGCTCGTCTACCTGTACCACAGCCTGCCCGTGGCGCTGTTCGCCCTCGCCGAGTTCATGCGGGACCAGCCGCCCTCGTTCAAGGACGCGGCCAGGCTCGAGGGGCTCGGGACCCTGGGCTACCTCGTCCGCGTCCAGCTGCCGCTCGCCATGCCGGCCATAGGGGCGGCCGCGATGGTCGCCTTCCTCTCGGCGTGGAACGGCTTCATGGCGCCCCTCGTATTCCTGGACGACGACGCCAAGTACACCATAGCCGTCAGGCTCCACTCCTACGTCGGCTCCATAGCCTCGGGCTCGCCCAAGTGGAACCGCTTCGCCGCGGCCTCGATCGTCAACATAGCCATCGTGGGCGTACTGTTCAGGCGCTGGAAGAAGCCGCTCGCGAGCTCGGCGCTGTCCGATCAGGCCGACGACTGACGGGCGCGGCGGCCGGCCCCCGGGGCTATGCGCGGACGGGCTCGACGCCTCGGGAGGCCAGGCTCCTCCGCCACGCGTCCATAAGCACGCCGAAGGCTACGCCGGCGTTGAGGCTGCCCTTGGCTCCGAGCATGGGTATGCTGACCGTGCGCGAGCACAGGGCCATGGCCTCGGGGGACACGCCGAGCTCCTCGGAGCCCACCACGACGATGCCGCGCTCGGGGAAGGCGAAGGTATCGATCGGCTCGCCGCGGAGCTCCAGGGCGAAGGCCTCGCCCGGCTCCGCCAGCGCCTCCAGCCCGCCCCTGCGCCACGGGACTATGTCGACGGCGCCCATCGCGGAGCGCTCCGCCCTCTGGTGCCTCGGGTCCGCGGTGAAGCCGGACAGCACTATCTCGGCGACACCGAAGGCGTCGGCGCTCCTGAAGACGGAGCCGACGTTGAACGGCGAGCGCAGGTCCTCCAGGTAGGCCCGCACGCCCGGGAAAACCCTGCGGGCCCCTTGCGCCAGAATTAGGCCCAGCGGCTCGCGAAGGTCCCAGTCGGCGGGGGAGACGCCCGCGTGGGCCTCGAGCCCCCTCCTGAGCCTGTTTACGAGCCTCGTTCCCGCCTCCGGCGACGATAGGGCCATCCTGCCCGCCTCGCCCGAGGCCTCGGCCGCGAGCGCGCGCAGTTCCGGGCCCAGGGACTCGTCGGCCGCGAAGGCAGAGCCTAGCTCCGCGACCCACGCGCCCGCGCTCGTCAGGCCCTGCCTGTAGTCGGCCTCCGTATGCCCGAGGACCTGGGCGGCCTTGCGCGCCCGATGCAAGGGAGTGAGCGTCATCAGCTTCCGTACGGCTATCATGAGAAGAGCCTGGTATACGTTATTAACACAGAGACACAGAGAAGACGAGGGAAGATAGTAAATACGCCGGAACGAGACGATATAGGAGCTAAATTCCCAGAGCCCATTCTTCTCATCTTCTCCGTGTCTCTGTGTTCAAATTCCCGAACTCGTTTCGTCAATAAACCGTTTTTATGAAATCGAAGACGTCGTCCACGGTCATGGTTCGGGGCAGGAAGTTCATGAAGTCGAAGCGCCGCGCCGTCTCGGCCGTCTCGACGAGGCGTTCCAGCGGAAGCTCGAAGTCCTTGAGGCGGCTCGGGATCTTCAGGAGGCCGAGCCTGGTCCTCATCGACTCCACGGCCCTCGCGGCGGCTCCGGCGGCGCCCTCGTCGGGGTCGACCTCGCAGAACAGCGGCGCCAGGGTGGCTATCTTCTCGGGCCGCGAGCGGGACAGCGACTCCAGAAGGTACGGCAGAATCACCGCGGCGAGATTGGCCTTGGGCACGCCCCAGCGGGCGTTGACGGCGAAGGAGATGGCGGTGCCGAGGCCGGGAGACGAGGAAGCGAGCCCGAGCCCGGACAGGAAGCAGGCGCGCGCGGCGTCCATCCTGGCCTGGGGATCCTCGGGACGCTGCAGGGTCACGTCGAGGGCGCGGATATAGAGGCCTACGGCCTCCTTGAGGGCCATGTCCGAGAGGAAGCCCTCCCGAGACGAGGCGTAGCCCTCTATGGCGCCCATCGCGCCGTCGAGCAGGGCCGCCGCCGCCGCCTTGTTGGAAAGGCCGCCTAGCGCGTTAGGGTCGAGCACCACGGCCGTCTCGACGCCGCGGCGCGCCTGCAGGAAGGAGGCGCCGCCGGAGCGGGCGTCGGTGAGCACGAGGCCGCCGGAGAGCAGGAAGGGGTCACGGTAGCTCGTCGGCACGAGCACGAGCGGCAGCGACTGCCTAACGGGAGGCTCCCCGTCCATCCAGCCGTCGACGGAGGACTCCCCGGGGGCGAGGGCGGCCACCGCCTTAGCCACGTGGAGCGCGCGTATGCCTCCAAGGCCTATGACGAGGGGCGCCTTCGAGCCTCGGGCCAGGGCCACGGCCTCCTCGACGGCCGCCGACGAGGGCCGCTCGGCCATATCGTCGAAGACGATCAGCTGCATGCCTCGCCCCTCCAGGATAGCGGTCAGGCGCTCGGTCGTCTTGGCCTCCCCGAGGCCGGGGTCGGCCACGAGGATGGCCCTATCGGCCCCCCCCTCGAGCACCAGGGGCAGCTTATATAGGGCGTCCTGCCCGATGAAGCAGTCGGCCGGGACGTGGAACCTGAAATCAGCCATGCGGCACCCTCCGAATAAATAAAAAGGACGGAGGTGCACGCCTCCGCCCTTGTATCGATCGCATCGCGGGTTACAGTAGCTGTTCGAGGATCCGGTCGGCGGTCGCGGAGAGTACGGCGTCGTTTATGTAGTTAGGATCGTCTATCTTCGCCTTGAGCTCGGCGACCCGATCCATCCTGACGTCCGGCGCGGCCTTGGCCAGCTCGAGGGCCTTGAACAGCTCGGCTTTGACGACGGCCTCCGAGGACAGGCTCACGGAATCGCTTCCTGAATTCCTATCGGCGCGGGTAACGCCGGAGGGTTTCTTTGGCTGGATCGGATCCAGCGGGTTCAGCCTGTCAATCGTCATAGGTGGCCCCTGCCTTTCACATAGTCAATATCGGCAACGCCTAGCGTTTAGTTTACCCTTTTTTAGCGCCGGACACAAGTAGCGCTATCTCGCCCTTCACGGAATCCCTCGCGGCGAGCGAGTCCCTGACCTCGGTCGCCGTGCCGCATAGGAATTCCTCGTGCAGCTTGGTCATCTCGCGTCCGACGCATATCCGCCGCACAGGATCTATATCGGCAATATCGCCCAATAGTTTTACTATTCTATGCGGCGATTCGTACATCACGAAGGCTTCCTCGCGGGACATGAGCTCCGCGGCGCGAGAGCGCCTGCGCCCGGGCTTGGGCGACGGGAACCCGTCGAACGTGACGGCCTTGTAGAAGAGCCCCGCGGCGGAGACGAGCGCCGCGAACGCGCTGGGGCCGGGCACGGGCACGACCTCGTGGCCCGCCTCCCGGGCGCGGACGGCGGCGAGCACTCCGGGATCCGACAGGCCGGGAGTCCCGGCGTCGGAGCAGTACGCGACGTCCTTGCCCTGCTCGAGGAGGCCGACTATCCGGGAGCTCCCCTTCTCTTCCTCGTACGCGTAGCACGCGACGAGCTGCTTCTTGATGCCCAGGTGGTTGAGGAGCTTGAGCGTGTGCCTGGTATCCTCGCAGGCTATGACGTCGACCTCGCCTAGTATCCTGACGGCGCGGAGCGTAATATCCTCGAGATTGCCTATAGGCGTCGCGACCATGTAGAGTGTAGCCATCCTTACAGTATGGTCCCAGGCGACGCGTATCGTCAACGTCGTGCTATACTGGGCCCATGGACGACCTCGTATTCGCAGCCGTGCTCGCCTCCGTCGGGGCGTTCCTCCTCTGGATCTTCTGGGCCCTCGTATTCCGCCCCTACGCGGCGCGCAAGGAGAGGAGCAGCCCCCGCTTCGTCGCCGACGGGCTGGGCGAGACGAGGGAGAAGGGCGTCGGGGCGCGGACCTGCCCCGTCTGCGGCGAGCGCCTCGCGCCCGGGGTCCTCGTCAAGTCGAAGGTCTTCAAGGGCTCGAGCGCCGACAAGGTGATGCAGATATTCGGCTGCCCCTACTGCTGGCCGGAGAACACCGAGTACCGCAGGATATGCCCCGTGTGCGAGAAGATAGTGCCCCGCGGCGGATACCTGCTGGCCCGCTACTTCGAGAAACCGGGCCACCGCCATGTCCACGTGCTCGGCTGCTCGGGGTGCAGGAGGGGATAGGCCGGAGCGCTGGCTAAGCCGCCGGCTCCGATCCGGACGCGAATGACATGCTACTCGCCCGCGTCCCTAGGGGTTATCGAACAAGGTAAAGCGATACAGGACGCCCGCGATCTGATATACGATATCGATCCTCTCGACGAGCAGCTCGCCTTCCGGGGCGGTAGAGCCGACGAAGCAGGCGCCGGCCGGGACGAAGCGCGTGACGTTGTTCCAATTTTCGTTGGCGTAATTATACGTGAAGGTTCCGTCCCCGTTATCCTTCTTCTTCGTTATAGTCGTCGTGAAAGCCTGCGCAAGACGCAGGAAAGTCGTCAGGTCGCCAATCGCCCCGTATGCCCGGACCGCGGGATTCCATGCGTACCATCGTAGATCGACGGCGGCCAACCGCCCATCGGCCCCGACGCTCAGCATGATCGAGGGGATATAGTACATGAAGGCGCGTTCGGGGGCCGGGGTGAAGGGCGATGCGGCTTCCATATCGAAGAGCGCCTTTTCCGCGCGCCCGCCCGCCCTGACTGCGTTCACTCTCCAGACGCCATTGGGCGGGTCTTCCTCGCAGTCGAACCCGACGATATAGCTTCCGGGCGTTCCCTCGGGCAACGGCGCGATCCAGGGCGCATAGCCGCCTTGGGTGGATCTGAGATACGCGAGGCTGAGCGGGCTGTCGGGGCTGAAAGCGACCGGCGGCGCCGTATTCTTGACGGTCAGGCCCGTAGGCGGGACTATCTCTATGTCCACCACGCCGCTGACGACGTCGTCGTAGTCATGATCCGATGGGCTGAACGCGTCGATCCGTATATTGAACCCCGAGGTATGGGCCCACGTTTCCACCGGCAGCCAGGCATTCTGCGCCGAGGCGATGGCCTCGGTGAAGTAATTCTGGGTCCGCTCGATATACTCCTGGCCGGTGGCTCGATCCCGGTTCACGTACAGGTTCTTCACGTGCTTGAACAGATTGTCGTGGTACGCGGTCTCCATCAACTGGTCGAAACTCAGGGAGAAACTATCCTCCTGGCTCTCCAGGGATTCCTGTGAAACGGCGATACCCTCTGCCAGGTCGACGGAACCGAAATCAAGATCCCTCCGCGCTGAGAACAGGGGGAACACCACCAGATCCGCCCCGTCCGCGGCCCGGAGCGATACGAAGCCCGCGGCCTTCTCTTCCAGGGCGGTGGCCGTCGGATTGTATAGCAATAGCATATCCGATTCGTCGCCTCCCGGGGTTACGGTGATATTGAAAGCACCGTCGTCGCCGATAGGGACGCCCTGCATCTGGCCGATATCGACGCTGCCGGCGATTATTGGGATCGATCCGATATGCGTCACCGCGCTGCCGATGGATCGGGACGCCTTTCCATCAGTCGTGGCGGCCCTGAAGCCCGCCCCGAGGACGCCCCGAATCGTCATAGGCTCGCCAGGGTCGCGCGTATAGTCGGCCAAAGAATCGCCGCAGGAAGCGAGCGTCATGGTACCGTAGCTAAGCGCCGCGGCGACGATTAGCGAGAAGGACTGTACTACCGCCGACGGGATCCCGCTTATAGGCGTGCGGTTCCTTTTCATGGAAGCCTCCCTTATCCGTCTCCAGACATGAACGGCTCGAATCGGTCATCCATTATTCTACCACGACTGCGTCCAGGCTTCTATCTTACGTCCAGGCTTCTATTTTAGGAGGAAAACGACGCGGGGGGACGCCCCGTCGCCGAGACGAGCATGGGCGGGCCGCGGCCGATACCGGCCTCATCGCTCCAGGCAGGCAAGGAACTCCTCGCCTATCTTGCGGTTGCCGGCGGTATGCCCGAGGCGGCGGTCGGGCCGGACCGCCCCGTGGTAGTCGCTCCCGGCGCTGACCCGGAAGCCGAACTCGCGCGCCATGGCGTCGAGCCTCGCGCAATCGACCAGCCGGGCCGTCGGGTGCCAGGCCTCTATGCCGTCGACGCCCAGCTCCTTCCATTCCTCGAACAGGGCCCTCAGCCGCTTCCAGCTGGCGAACAGCGACATAGGATGGGCCACGAACGCGAGGCCGCCGGAGCCGCGTACCACGTCGATCGCCTCGGAAAGCTCCACGCAGGCCTTGCGGACGTAATAGGGCCTCCCCTTGGCCAGGTACTTATCGAACGCCGCCTGCTTGCTCTTCACGATCTTCTTGCGGACGAGGAGCTCGGCTATGTGAGGCCGCCCTATCATGCCGGCGCCCGCCAGCTCGCGCAGCTCGGCGTAGCCGATGTCCACGCCGTCCGCGCGCAGGAGCTCCACGACGGCCCGGTTGCGGTCCTCGCGCGAAGCGGCCAGCCTCCCGGCCGCCTCGCGGAGCGGGTCCTGTATCCCGACCAGGTCGAGCCCGAGCAGATGGAACTCGCCCGGCTCGAAGGCTATCTCTATCTCGATGCCAGGGACGAAGCGCAGGCCGAGCTCGAGCGCGGCCTCGGCGGCCTCCGAGAGGCCGTCGATAGAGTCATGGTCGGTGAGCGCGAGCGCCGTCAAGCCTTCCGCCGCCGCCTTGGAGACAAGGTCGCGGGGAGAGAACGCCCCGTCGCTGGCTGTCGAGTGCGTATGCAAATCTATCATCTGCCATCCATTCTGACGTTTGCCGCGGGTTTTGCATAGTTGCCCTGGCCCCTCGTCGACGTTAAGCCCTAAAGCGCCGCGCGCCGTGTCCACTCCCTCGATTTAGCGATACACTAGGGATTGATGCATAATCACAGCCCCGAACCCGCCCCGAGCGACCGACGGCGCCCAGGCGACCGCCAACGCTCCCGCGACCGCCGATACCCCGGCGAACGCGAGTACTCTCGCGAACGCGAGTACTC
>JAHIWG010000098.1 GCA_018816345.1 Spirochaetota bacterium
CCGGGAAGGAATGGGGAACCCGGAGATACATGGACATGAGCAGGCTCAACGGCATGGTCACCGTCGAGATCCTGGACGCGTAGCCCGCGATAACCGGATGGGGGCGCCGCCGCAAATGTGCGAAAGTATGTTGACGTTATCCGATCCGTCGCTTCAATCGATAACACGGGCCGGACTTCCAGGAGCGACATCTGCCGCTATTTTATCTCGGGGCTCTTCATAGGTGTTTAAGGGCCAATCAAGAAGGGAACATGCGAAAGAAAGGGGATTCCCAAAATACGAGATTCTTATCCGCGTACCTATAGCGCGTTCTTAACGATTATTTCTATAGGTTCTCCATTAACTATGCATCTAACTAGACACTCATCGATGCCGGCGGAATCCTTCGGGATAGAAAGTACGAATATTCCTCTATATCTCTTCCCTGCTTGGACTTTAAAACTGGCGTCCAATGTCTTACGGTCGATTATTTTGTAGAAAGCGGCGTTTAAATCCTCTCCGACGAAGGGTCGCCAATATTGAAGCAAGTCATCCTTGAAAAGCGTCTTCGACTCGATGACTTGTCCATCCGCGCTCGCCGCTATAGCGGATATTTTTACAGTTGCCGGGTCGGATCGAAGCATAGAAAATTCTAAGGCTATGAATTTATTCGTCGATTTGCTGATTATCGATTTCCATTCGATAAGGGGATTCAGCGAACCGCGGCTAAATGCTCTCACTTCCTCAATACTTAACCTTCTTATAGTCGTCGTTACCTCATCTATGGCGCTAGGAGTCGGCGCCGACGCACAGGAAGTAAGACTCAACACGCCCATTACGAAGGCGGCGATACAGGCAGTCCGGCCGTTTAGGCCCATATTATCCTCCAAAACAAACGGCCCCGCATCTCTGCGGGGCCGAAGAATCGAACTTACGCTCGAAGCTTAGAAGCTGTAGCTGTAGAAAGCGTAGACGCTGAAGCCAGCGGGCGTCATGACAGGAATGCCGGCGCCGATTTCGATGGAGCCGGAGTCGACGTTGTAGTCGAGGTACGGGTCGATCGAGATGGTGAGGTCGGTACCAGCGAGGTCGATGCCGACGCCGGCGCCGATGGCGCCGAAGTCAAGGGCGTACTCGACGTTCGGGGTCACGTTGAGCGCGAGGGCGTCGGTGATCGTCTGCTTCGAGGAGAGCTGGAGGGTGAGGGCGTCCATGGTGTAGGCGACGCGCTCCCAGATAACGTAGGTGCTGGTGTCGAAGGTCAGCTTGGCCTCGACGCGAGCGAGCACGTTCTCGATGGCCTTGACGTCAACGCCGGCCCACATGACGTTCTCGCCGAGCTGATAGCCGGCGACGATGTTGGCTACGTCGGGGATGGCATAGGCGAGACCGAAATCGGTGCCAGCGAACTGATCGGCGATGGCTACGGTGTTGGGGAGGGCTACCGGCACGAAGGCGCCGATCTTCAGGCCGTCGATCGGGGCGAGGATGAACTCGGCGCCGGTCACTCCGTCGAAGTTACCATAGGCGTTGTACACGGTGGCGAAGGTGTAGTCGTCGAGCTTACCGAGCTTTACCTTGATCATGTTGTCGAGGAAACCAGACCACATGTAACCCTGGGTAATGACCGGGGCGGAGAAGTCGTTGCTCTGGAGGCGGAACTTCAGTCCGCTATTGCCAGCGGTGAGCTGGGCATTGAGGCGAACGCGGAAAGCATCGGGAACAGAGCCATACCAGCGATCGAACTTGAGGCCCGCGCCGTCGCCGTTGGCGTACACAAGACCACCATAAAGAGCTCCGCTGAGCTTGAGAGCCGGGGCATCATCCTGAGCGAAAACGGCACCGCCGAGAACGGCGAGGGCCAGAAGAAGCACTATAGCTTTCTTCATCTAGATTCCTCCTTGTAGGAATAAGCGGGGGACTAGGCCTATGGTCTAGCGCTCCCCTTAGCTTTAGGGCGAGTATACCAGCGCGAAATTCAGGTGTCAAGGAAATTTTAGGAGACGGAAGTTATTTTATGACAAATTTAACATAAAATGTCATGATGATATACAATATATAAGAGTTCCCTTATCTAATATCGGCAAAAGAGCAGGATCGATTAGCGATATCCGATAATCACCAAAAACTATTTATAAGCGCCCGCCCGAGCCCCGTATTACGCGTTCCAGGCGCGCGCGGTCTCCTCGAAAGCCGCTCTTGAGCCTTCGATAGTCGCCTCGGGCACGCAGTAGCACAGCCTGAACCATCCGGGGTAGCCGAAGCCGACGCCGGGGACGGACAGGACGCCGCGGTCCTTGAGTGCCATCGCGAAGGCGACGTCGCGGGACTCGCCGGGAACCGTGGCCGGACCGCCAGCCGGGACCTCGCAGAACAGGTAGAAGGCGCCCTCGGGGCGGGCGTAGCGGATGCCGGCGCCGTCGAGGATGGCCGCGAGCATGTCGCGGCGGCGGCCGTAGCGCGAGACGTCGGCCTTGGCCCGCCAGCTGGCGGCGACCGCGCGCTGCATCAGGGCGGGCGCGTTCACGAAGCCGAGCACGCGGTTCGAGGTAGCGAGCCCCGAGACGAGCAGGGCCTTCTCGGCGCAGGCCGGGTTGACGGCGACGTAGCCGAGGCGCTCGCCGGGGATGGAGAGGGTCTTGGAGAAGCTCGACGCGACGAGGCTCTCGGGATAGGCCGATAGGACGGGCGGCACGAAGACCCCGTCGTAGACTATGTCGCGGTACGGCTCGTCGACGACGAGGTAGGGCGCGCGGCCGGTCTTCAGGGCGTGGGCGGAGAGCGCCGAGGCGAGCGCCTCGATGTCGGAGCGGGGATAGACCCGGCCGGTGGGATTATTGGGGCTGTTGATTATGACGACGGCAGTCCTGGGAGACAGGGCGCGGGCCACGGCCTCCGGATCCAGGGAGAAGTCCGGCGCGGAGTCCGCGACGACGAGGGCGCCGCCGCTATTCTCGACGTAGGCCGAGTACTCGGCGAAGTACGGCCTGACGACGACCACCTCGTCGCCGGGGTTCAGGACCGTGCGGAGTATCACGTTGAGCGCGCCGGCCGCGCCTACGGTCATGACGACGTCGTCCGCCTGGGTGGGCACGTCGTGCTCGGCGGCCACCTTCTGGGCCATCGCCTGGCGCGCGAAGCCGTAGCCCGAGTTGGTCATGTAGGCGTGGGAACCGGGCTCGTCGCTAATAGCGGCGGCCCTCAGGGCGTCGAGGAATTCGGGCGGCGGCTCGAGGTCGGGGTTGCCGAGCGAGAAATCGAACACGGCCTGCGGCCCGAGGCGGGCCTTGAGCTCTATCCCGGCCTCGAACATCTTCCGTATCCACGAGCCTCGCTCGAGCCCGGCCCTCATCGCGTTCGCTATCGGCATTTGGAAATCCTCGCTTTCTTCGCGTTTCGAGGGTAGACTATAGCACGGCTCAGCCGCGCGCGGCAGCCCGAGGAGGTCGCCATGACCGACGTGAATCAGTCCGAGTCCCGGAGGATGGCCGGGTTCGACGCCCTGCTGGACGCGATGATAGCCGGAGGCGACGCCGGGGCGGTAAGGGCCGCCGAGGCCCTGATAGCGGACGCCCGGCCTCAGGACCTCGTGAACGCCGTCGATACGGCGGTAGCCAAGGGCGTCGACTCGGCGCTCCTCAAGCCGGCGGTCTCCAGGCTGGTCAACCTGCTCTCCTCGCCGCTATCCCGCCATCGATGCTCGCCGCCGCCGGGAGAACGGCTCTTCTCGTCGCTCGTAGCGGAGAACGCGGGCCTCCTAGCGACCCTCGAGCGCTGCAAGCCCTTGGCCAAGGCGATTAACGACCCGGGATTAACGCCTGAGGCGCTTCTAGGCGCGGCTACCGGCCTCCGCGCCCTCGTCGGCGAGCTCGGGTCGATAGAGATACATTATAAGAAGAAAGAGAACGTGCTCTTCCCCTGGTTCGAGTCGCGCTATCCGCAGTACCGCTGCGTCCGCCTGATGTGGGAGATCCAGGACGACGCTAGGCTGGGGCTCAAGGAGCTCGCGGCGCTCCTGGACGGCGCGATTGGCGCGATTGGCGCAACGGCCGTACCGTCAGAGCCGCCCGTACCGTCAGAGACGCCCGCGCCGGGCGGGGCGCTATTCGAGCGAGGACCGGTTAACCGGGCGATAGGCAGGCTGTTCTTCGACCTTAACGCCAACGCCCTCCGCGAGGAGCTCGCGCTCTACCCGGTGATGATGGCCCTCATGGCCCCTTCGGACGGGGAACGGCTCTTCGGGCAGACGCGCGAATACGGGTACGCCTTCCTGGACGACGCGGCTATCTCGCGGCTCGAGAGCGGAGCCGCCTTTCCGGCGGCGGGCCGGTCCGGCCGCGTCGCCGCCGGAGGCCTAAGCGGCAGGACGGGAGCCCTGCCGAGCGCGGTCCTGTCCGCGATGTTCTCTACCCTTCCCGTGGACATGACCTACGTCGACGGGAACGACAAGGTACGCTGGTTCTCCGACTCCCCGAGCCGGATATTCCCGAGGAGCCCCGAGATACTGGGCCGGGACGTACGCAATTGCCATCCCGGCCGAAGCGTCGGCAGGGTCGTCGCCATACTCGATTCCTTCAGGCGCGGCGAGAAGGAACGCGAGGCGTTCTGGATCTCTATGAAAGGCCGCTTCATCCATATAGAATACTTCGCGCTGCGAGGGCCGGACGGCGCCTACCTGGGCGTGCTCGAGGCGAGCCAGGACCTTACGGAGCTACGCTCGCTGACCGGCGAGAAAAGGCTGGCGGACTAGCCGGCGCGGGGGGATAAATGAGCAGGATCGTCATCGCGGTATTCTCGGGCACCGGCAACGCGCGCCGGGCGGCCCGCATCGTATCGGGAGAGCTAGGAAAATCGGGGAAGGGCGTCGAGCTCGTAGACCTCGCGGCCGGCGAGGCCGTCCCGGCCCTCGGCGAGGGGGACCTCCTGGTCGTATGCTCGTCTACGCTAGGCTTCTCCCCTCCTTCGACCGTGATGGATAGGATACGCTCGGCTCCGCGGTCTAACGGCGCCTACGCGGCCTATATAAGCGTCTGCGGCGCGACGGGCGCCAAGGATAGGATAATGCGCGGCTGGAGCGGGGCCGCGTCGATGATAGCCTTCTCCGCCCTCTCCAGGAAAGGCTTCGAGCCCGTCGGGTCGGCCGACGTATCCTACCCCGAGAACTGGACCCAGGTCTCGCAAGCGGCCGTCGGCGAGGCCCGGGCGGCCATGCTCGAGAGCGGCGACGCCGAGGCCCTCGGGTTCGCCCGATCGATCGCCGCGAACGACCGCGTTTTCGTCAGGCGCAACCTAGCCACGCGTAGCCTCGGCCGGTTCATCGGCCTCGTTTTCAGGCTCCTCGCGCGCAGGATGCTGGGGAGGCTCTACATCGCCGACGACGCCTGCACCGGCTGCGGGCTATGCGCCGAGGCATGCCCGTCGTCGGCCATAGCCATGAAGGACGGCTCTCCGTCGTGGACGGCTGACTGCTCGGCCTGCAATCGCTGCATAAACGCCTGCCCCGCGGCCTCCATCCAGACGTCTACGGCCAGGCTCGCGATATTCGCCGTCGTCAACGTCGCGGCCATAGTCGCGTCGGCCCCCGCCGCGCGGGCCGTACTAGGCGGGCTCGCGCCGACGCTCTCGGGGATAGGCCTCCGTGCGGCCGCCTTCGTCCTGGGCGTCGCTCTGTACGCGGCCTTCACCGCGCTCCAGATAGGCCCGATGGACGCGCTCGTCCAGGCCATGGAGCGCTCGCCCAGGCTCAGGCGCTTCTTCACGGCCAGCTTCACGAAACGCTTTACGCGCTACCTAGCGCCGGGATTCGAGCCAGGAGCGAAGTGAGGGCCTCCCGCATGCGCCCGGGGACGGCGATCGCGTCGCCGGCGCTCCCCGGGGCCGCCGGCCACCGGTCGTAGCGGACCGTATACAGGTCGTCGAGCTTCTTCGGGGCGAGGTCCGCGGGGCACGAGGCGTGCATATGCGCAGGGTAGTTATAGCCGAACGATAGCTCGTAGAAGCCTCCCGGCCCCGCGACCGACACGACGGCGGCGGCCAGGGCGGCCTGATGGAGGAAGAGCCGGCGCGCGGGCGCCGTCAGGGCCGCCAGCACCGCGGGGTCGGCGCAGGCGGAGGCGAGCCCATCGCGCCACGCGGCGAGGACGCCGGCCCCGGGCCTGACCGCCAAGAGCCCGGCGTTGAAATAGGCGCCTATGGGCTCGCGGTCGATTATGGTCGTCACCGGGAAGTCGCGGGAGGGCTCGGCCCCGCAGGCCGCGTAGACGGCCCTCCAGAAGTCGTCGGACCCGGCGCCCCAGGGTCGGCCTATCAGGCGGTGGTGCACCGGCTTCGCGGCGACGACGGCTCCGGCGGGCAGTAGCAGCTCGGAGGGCTCGCGGACGAAGACCGTATCGGGGTCCATCCAGACGACGACGTCGGCCTTCCCGGAGGCAAGGCGCTCGGCGGCGGCGGCGGCGCCCGCCTTGGCCGCCAGGGGGAACGAGTCTATGCGAGGGTCCGGCTCGAAGCCGACGATCTCGCAGCCGAGGGCCTCGAGCCCCGCGCGATTACCGGCGGGAACGGCCTCGGGACCGCCAGGCGCCATGCAGATCACGGGGGAATCCCTCATCGCGCCGCCCCACTCGCGGAGGCTGCCTACGAGGAGCGCGGCCTCCCTGGCGGCGTCCGGCGTCAGCATGAAGGCGAACAGCGCGGAGCGGGCCGGGGCGGAGGCGACCAGGGGAAGCGCGGGGACGCCGTCGGGGGAGCCGTCGGGGGAGCCGTCGGACGAACGGCCGGCCCGGTCCGCCCTCGCGCGGCGGGCGTTGTCAGCCGCTATCCTCGCGGCCTCGCAGGTCGCGCTCCTATAGTACTTGCTCCGTAGAGACGTTACGAGGAAGCCGTCGACGACGGGCGGAGGGGCGTCGCTCTTGCCTCGGCGATCGGCGTAATCGACGTAGCGAGCCCCGGCGGCGAGGTAGTCGTTCCGGTAGTCGGGGTGGCCGGTCATCGTCCTGCCTGAAAGGACGCCCGCGGCCGCCAGCACCAGCGAGCCGCGGCAGAACGCGACGACGGCGAGCCCTGCCTCGTCAGCGCGGCGAACCAGGTCGAGCGAGGCGGCATCGGCGACGAGCCCGGCGTAGCCCTTGCCTGGCGCGACGACCAGGACGTCGTAGGCCGAGACGTCGGCTATGCCGCTCGAGAGCCTCAGCCTCCCTACCGCCGCGGCCCGGGCCGTCCGGAGGGCCATGCCGCAGGGCTTCAGGGTCGGTTTCGAGGAGACCAGGGTCAGTTCCCACCCGAACGACTCGAGCCGGGAAAGGATGCCCGGGGCCTCGTCCTCGATCGTCAGGTTCGCTCCCCATCCGTCGTCGAGCATGACGATGGCGCGTATCGGCATCGTATCCATGGGTTCTCCTCCTAGGCACGCGGCCGGCGCGACGGCGTCGCGGCGCTCGGGCGAGGAATCGGCCGGAATCCCCGGTCGATCGAGCGCGCATCGATTATACCGCATCCCTCGTTCCGCGATTTGCAAATTTCGTTCGCCGACGCGAGAATTACGGCGTCGTGCACGATTCGGAGGCGCTATGAGCGAGGACCAGACGAACGATAGGGGCGAGGCGGACCGGGCGGGCCGCCTCAAGGCGATCATCGACAAGCTCGCGGCCGGAGCGAGCCCCGATGCCGTGAAGAAGGAGTTCCACGACCTCATCAAGGGCGCCGACGCCTCCGAGGTGGCCGCCCTGGAGCAAAGCCTCATCGAGGGCGGCATGCCGGTCGAGGAGGTCCAGCGACTCTGCGAGGTCCATGCCGACGTATTCAAGGCCGGGCTGGAGCGGGGGGAGAAAGCGGAGCGGATGCCAGGCCATCCTATCCACACCTACATGGCGGAGAACCGCGAGGCCAGGAAACGGGCGCGGGCGCTCCGCGTGGCGGCCTTCGCCGGCAACCTCGAGGCGATACGCGAGGCGGCCTCGGGACTCAGGCCTATCATCGTCCATTTCGAGCGCAAGGAGAACCAGCTCTTCCCGTACCTCGAGAGAACGGGCTTCTCGGGGCCGTCCAAGGTCATGTGGGGAAAGCACGACGAGATCCGCGCCGCTTTCAAGGAACTGGATTCCGCTATAGGCACCGACTACGCCAAGGTCGCGAGGCCCAAGGCCCGGGAGCTGGCGAAGAGGGTGCGCACGATGCTCTTCATGGAGGAGAGGATACTGTTCCCCAACGCGCTCAAGCGGCTGAGCGACGCCGACTGGGCCGCGATCCGGCGCGGGGACGACGCGATAGGCTACGCCTGGGTCGAGCCTGGCGCCGTATGGGACCCGGGCCTCGCGGACGGACGGACGATCGAGCCGTCGGTCGGCGCCTATCCTAGCTTCGGCGCGGCCGTGCGGGACGCTGAGGCGAGAGCGGGCGGGACCGTACCGCTCTCCGTCGGGGGCCTGACCCCGGACTGCCTGGACCGCGTCCTCAAGAGCCTCCCCGTCGACCTTTCCTTCATAGACGCCGACGACAGGGTCATGTACTACTCCGACTCGCCGCGCAGGGTCTTTCCCAGGAGCCCGGGCGTCATAGGCCGCGAGGTGCGTAATTGCCATCCTCCCAAGAGCGTCGCGAAGGTGGAGCGAATTCTCGAGGCCTTCAAGAACAAGGAGAAGGACGAGGCCGAATTCTGGATCGAGATGGACGGGCGGTTCATCGTCATCTCCTATAAGCCGATCTACGACGGAGAAGGGAACTACCTCGGCACCCTCGAGACGAGCATGGACGCTACCGGGATCAGGGCGATGCGGGGCCAGCGCAGGCTCCTCGACTGGTAAACGGCGCCCCGTCCCGCCGGGCCTATCGATTCCGACTTGCCGACCGGAAGGAAAAGCGGCAAGCTATACGCATGGAAACGCGACAGAACGGACCGGGCGTAGTGATAACGGGCGGCACCCGCGGCATAGGGAACGGCCTCGCGAAGGCCTTCCTCGCGCTGGGAGCCAGGGTAGTCATCAGCGGGCGCGACGCCGGAGTCGTCGACGCTGCCGTAGCGGCCCTCCGCGCCGGCCTCGGCGCGGGGACTGGCGGAGGAGCCGGGAACGGCGAGCCGGAGCGCGCCTTCGGCGCGGCCTGCGACGTGAGGAGATGGGAAGACGTCAAGCGCCTCTGGGACTTCGCGGAGGCCTCGCTCGGGGAGGTCGATATATGGATAAACAACGCCGGACTCGGGCAGCCGCAGGCTGACCTGGAGGACCTCGACCCGGCGCTCGTCGCGGCGCTCTTCGACACCAACTGCTCGGGCGCGCTCTACGGCTGCAAGGTCGCCCTGGAGGGCATGAAGAAGCGCGGACGAGGCGCCATCTATAACATGGAGGGACTCGGGTCCAAGGGCGAGCAGGTCCGCGGCATGACGGCCTACGGAGCCTCCAAGCGGGCGCTCTCCTATATCACCGACTCGGCGGCCCTGGAGGCGCGCGGCACCGGCGTCGTGGTCGGGGCCATGATGCCCGGCATGACCGCGACCGACCTGATCATAGGCGAGTACCGCGGCAAGCCCGGGGAGTGGGCCAAGGTCAGCAAGATCTTCAACATTCTCTCCGATACCGTAGAGACAGTGGCGCCGTGGCTGGCACGGCGAGCGCTCGAGAACCGGCGCAACGGCCGCCGCATCGTCTGGCTCACCGGAGGCAAGGCGGCGTGGCGCTTCATGAGCGCTCCCTTCGCTAAGCGGAGAATATACCCGGACCAGCTCTAGGCCGCGGAAACCCGGACCGACCTTTTCTTTGACTCGGAGGCTCGGCGGTCCTATACTTCTGGCATGGAAAGCCGCGAGAAGCTGATCGAATCGCTCGGCGAGGCCCAGGCGCGCTCGGGGCGGAACTGGATATCCCCGGCCGACGTATCGGAGGCCTCGAACCGCCTCGGCCTGTCGGCCGCCGCGGTCAAGGGCGTAGCCTCGTACTACTCGATGCTCAGCCTCGAGCCCCGGGGGAGGCACGTAATCAGGATGTGCGCCTCCCCCGTATGCCGCATGGCGGGATCCCTCGATCTGCTCGCGGTAGCCCGGGCCGCCTCCGGCGCCCCGGTAGGCGGGACCGACCCGAGCGGGGCGTTCACCCTGGAGACCTGCCAGTGCCTCGGCCGCTGCGCCGGGGCCCCCGCGATGACGGTCGACGACCGCGCCTACGCGCGGCTCGACGCGGACCGCGTCGCCGCTATCATTACCGCCACGGCCGGGGCGGACGGACGCCCCTCGGGCGGCTACCCGGAGGACGGCTCCGCCTACGCCGCGCGCATCGACGTCGCGTCCGGCTCGCCAAAGGTCTCCCTGCGCTACGACCTCTCGGACCCCGCGGACTCGGGCGAGTACGGCCGCGCGGGCGGCTGGGCCGGCCTTAAAGCCGCCCTCGCGATGCCGCCGGACGCCGTCGTGGAGGAACTATCGCGGGCCAAGGTCCGCGGCCGCGGCGGGGCGGGCTTCCCGACGGGCCAGAAGGAGCGCGCCGCCGCCGGATCCGCCTGCGTCGAGGGCCGGGGCTGCGAGCGCTTCGTCGTGTGCAACGCCGACGAGGGCGAGCCTGGCACCTTCAAGGACCGCGTCATCATGGAGCGCTCGCCGCTCCTGCTCCTCGAGGGCATGCTGATATCCGCCTACGCCATAGGCGCGAGCCGGGGCTTCATCTATATACGGGGCGAGTACGGCCCCGCGATAGCGCGGGTCCGGGCCGCCGTCGACTCGGCCCGCCGGGCGGGCTACCTGGGCCCGAGCGTCATGGGAACCGCGTTCTCGTTCGACGTCGAGCTACGTCTGGGGGCGGGATCGTACCTCTGCGGGGAGGAGCTGACCCTGATAGAGTCGCTCGAGGGCAAGCGGGGCTACCCGCGCATCAAGCCGCCCTTCCCGGCGGAAGCCGGCTTCCGCGGCCGGCCGACCCTCGTCAACAACGTCGAGACCCTCTCCGCCCTGCCCTGGGTGATAGAGCGCGGGGCGGACGCGTACCTCGCCCTGGGCGCGGCCTCCTCGCCGGGCACCAAGGTATTCTGCCTGTCCGGGGACGTCTCGCGCCCCGGGTACGGCGAGTGGGAGATGGGCGTCGGCCTGGGAGAGCTGATAGAGGCGGCGGGCGGCGCGATCGGCGCGGACGGACGACCCGCGGAGAAGCCCCTCGCGGTCCTGCTCGGCGGGGCGGCCGGCACCTTCGTACCGGGCGACGCGCTCGATCTCCGTATGGACTACGACTCGCTCAAGGCCGCCGGGGCGACGCTCGGCTCGGGAGCAGTCATCGTCCTGGGGCCGGGCCGCTCCGTCCTCGACTCCGTCTCCGCGATCATGGACTTCTTCGCCCACGAGTCGTGCGGCAAGTGCGTGCCGTGCAGGGTCGGCACCGCGAGGCTCGCCGCCTCGGCGCGGGCGCTCGCGGAGAAGGCTCGCGACGCGGGCCTGCGCGATGCGGGCCTGCGCGACGCGGACCTTCGCGCCGGGCTCGAGGCCATGGTCGCCGACGCCGAGCGCATCGCCAAGGCCTCGCTCTGCCCCCTCGGGCAGTCTCCTATACTGCCGCTCCGTAGCGCCTCGACGAACCTAACGAATCTCCATTGAAGGGAAAACGCGCATGCCTAACGAAGCCATTAGCATCACCATAGACGGAACGGCCGTGAAGGCGGAACGGGGACGGCTCCTCATAGCCGTGGCCAGGGAGGCGGGCTTCGATATACCCAGCCTGTGCTGGCACCGCAAGCTCAGCCCCACCGGCGCGTGCCGGCTGTGCATCGTCAAGGTCGCTGGCATGCGGGGCCTCGTCACGTCGTGCTCCACCGCCGTCGAGGACGGGATGCAGGTCGTCGCCTTCGACGAGGAGCTCGAGTCGGAGCGGCGCTTCATACTCGCCTCCCTGATGACCGAGGTAGGGCTCGGCACCGACGGCTCGCACCGCGACGAGTTCGCGGAGCTTTGCGTCCGCTACGGCCTGGCCGACGCCGCCTCCCCTCCCCGTCCCCGCTCCGCGGCCGACGGGCTGGCCCTGATCCGGGCGACCCCGAGGCCTATCGACGACAGCTCGCCGGTCCTCGGCTTCGACCCGTCCAAGTGCGTCAAGTGCTTCCGCTGCGTGAAGGCCTGCGACGAGGTGCAGGGCAAGGGCGTCATAGGCGTCCTCGGCCGCGGCACGGAGTCGTACCTGGCCGCGGGCATGGACGGCTGGGGCCGATCCGAGTGCGACGGCTGCGGCGAGTGCGTCCAGCTCTGCCCCACGGGCGCCCTCGTCGAGAAGCCTAACCGGGCCGCCATCGCCGCCGCCGCGGCGGGCGGAGCCGCGGGCGGCGTACGCAAGGTCCGGACTACTTGCTCGTACTGCGGCGTAGGCTGCCAGCTCGAGCTCTCGACCCTCGGCGGGCGCATAGTCCGAGCCGACGGCGTCGAGGGAGTCCTCCCCAACGACGGCCGCCTCTGCGTCAAGGGCCGCTTCGGCTACGACTACGTGGAGAGCCCCGAGCGCCTCACGGTCCCCCTCATTAAGGAGAACGGCGCCTTCCGCGAGGCCAGCTGGGACGAGGCCCTCGACGCCGCCGCGGCGGGCTTCCTGGCCGTCAAGGAACGCTACGGCCCCGACGCCCTGGCCGGGTACTCGTCGGCGAAGTGCACCAACGAGGAGAACTACCTCTTCCAGAAGCTCGTGCGCGTCGCCTTCGGCACCAACAACCTGGACTACTGCACCCGCCTCTGCCACGCCTCCACGGTGACAGCGATGCTCAAGGCCCTCGGCGACGGCGCGGCGACCAATTCCATAGAGGACTACGAGAGCGTCGGCTGCGCGCTCGTCATCGGCAACAACATGATAGAGACGCACCCGGTGACCGCGACCTACCTGAAGCGCGGCCTGGCCCGCGGCGGCCGCCTCGTCGTCGTCGACCCGCGACGGACGCCGCTGGCCGCCCTCGCCGACGTCTGGCTCCGGCCCCGCCTGGGCACGGACGTGGCCCTGCTCAACGGCATGGCCCGCGTAGCCATAGAGGAGGGATGGATCGACGAGGGCTTCATAGCCCGGCGAGTCCTCGGCGGGGCGGAGAGCCTGGAGGCGCTCAAGCGGGCGGTGGAGCCCTACGACCGGGCCGAGGTGACCCGCATCACGGGCGTCGACTGGGACGATATGCGGGAAGCGACCAGGCTATACGCCACCGCCGAAACCTCCGTCATAGCCACGGGCATGGGCATGAGCCAGCAGGCCGTGGGCACCAACAACGTCTTCGCCCTCATCAACCTGATGCTCGTCACCGGCCAGGTAGGCAAGGAGGGCGCCGGCATCAGCCCGCCGAGGGGGCAGAACAACGTGCAGGGCGCCACCGACGTCGGCGCCTCCCCGATATTCTACCCTGGCTACATACCCGCCTCCGACGACGCCAACCGGTCGCGCGTGGCGGCGCTCTGGGGCTACCCGGCCGCCGAGCTGCCCGGGGTCAAGGGACTGTCCACCGTGGAGATCATGAAGGCGGCCGGCGAAGGCGCGGTTCGCGGCCTCTACGTGATGGGAGAGAACCCGCTGCACACCGACCCCAACCTGAACCACGTCGAGGAGGCCGTGGGGCGGCTCGACTTCATGCTGGTCCAGGACATTTTCATGACGCCCACCGCGGCGCGGGCCGACGTCGTGCTGCCGGCCGCGAGCTTCGCGGAGAAGGACGGCACCTTCACCAACTCCGACAGGCGCGTGCTCCGGGTACGAAAGGCCGTGGAGGCCCCGGGCCTGGCGCGGGACGACGCGTGGATAATCCAGGAGGTCGCCAGGCGCATGGGCCGGCCGATAGGCCCCTACGGATCGTCCGCGCCCTACCCCTCGGCCTCGTCGATATGGGACGAGATAGCCGAGGCCGCCCCTATCGTGGCGGGGATCTCGTACGGCCGCCTCGAGGCCGGCGGCGTGCAATGGCCCTGCGCCGACGCGCGGGACCCCGGCAGGCGCACCCTGTTCCTCGAGCGCTTCAACACGCCGGACGGCCTGGCCAGGATAACCCCCGTGGCCTACGCGTCCGGCGCCGAGGAGACGGACTCCGAGTACCCGCTCATCCTCAACACCGGCCGCATCCTGTACCAGTACCATTCGTCCACGATGAGCCTGCGGAGCGGGCCGCTGTCGGCCTTCGCCAAGGACTCGTACGTCTTGATGCACCCCGACGACGCGCTGCGCCGCGGCCTGGCCGACGGCCTGCGCGTCCGGGTGCTCTCGCGCCGCGGCGAGCTAACGACGACGCTCCGCGTCGACGACGGCGTGACGCCCGGGGAGACCTTCATGCCGTTCCATTTCCCCGACGCCCTGGTGAACAAGCTGACGCGCGACGTGCTCGACCCTTCCAGCCGTATCGCGCCACTCAAGCTGAGCGCGGTACGGGTGGAGGCCCTATGATGCCTTCCGCGGCCGTACGATAGCCAACGTGAAAGCCGGACTCGCGCCGTCCGTAGAAAGGGATACTCGTGCTTATCATAAAGAACGCGCTCGTCTATGCTCCTTCCCCTATCGGCTTAAGGGACATAGCCATAGCGGGAGGGAGGATACTCGCCATAGAGGAGCGTATCGACGAGACGCGCTTGCCCATCGCCCACGAGGTGGTTGACGCGAACGGGGCGATCGTCGTCCCGGGCTTCATCGACGGCCACGTGCACGTGACTGGCGGCGGCGGCGAGGGCGGCTTCAGCACGAGGACGCCGGAACTGCGCCTAGGCGACGCTACCCTCGCGGGCGTCACGACGGTCGTCGGCGTCCTCGGCACGGACGGCGTCTGCCGGAGCGTGGAGGCCCTCGTCGCCAAGACCTACGCGCTCCGCGAGGAGGGCATATCGGCCTGGTGCTATACCGGCTCCTACCGCGTGCCCGCGACGACGGTGACCGGCGACGTCATGAAGGACGTCATGCTCATAGAGCCGGTGATAGGAGCGGGCGAGATAGCCGTCTCCGACCACCGCTCCTCGCGGCCAAGCGACGACGAGCTGGCCCGGATCGCCGCCGGGGCCCGCGTCGGGGGCATGCTGTCCGGCAAGGCCGGCGTCGTCAACGTCCATCTCGGCGACGCTCCCGACGGGCTCGGCCCCCTGGAGCGCATAGCCGCGGCCGGAGACATTCCGCGCGCCCAGTTCATCCCCACCCACTGCAACAGGAACCCTGCGCTGTTCGCCAGCTCTATCGCCTGGGCGCGTTCCGGGGGAAGGGTCGACTATACGGCGAGCACGGTACCGGCCTTCCTCGCCGACGGGGAGACGAGCGCCGCCGAGGCAGTCTCGAGGCTCAAGGCCGAGGGCGTCGACATGTCGCGCGCGACGGTAACCAGCGACGGGCAGGGCAGCCTGCCCCGCTTCGACGCGGCCGGCATCATCACGGGGCTGGACGTCGGCTCGTGCTCCAGCCTCCTAGGCTACCTCCGCGAGGCCGTCGGGACGAGGGGCCTTTCCCTGGAGGAAGCGCTGGCGCCCATCACGTCCAATCCCGCCGCCGCGCTCAGGCTGCCGCGCAAGGGCAGGCTCGAGGCGGGCATGGACGCGGATCTGGTCGTGCTGACGCCCGAGCTAGGCGTAGGAACCGTCGTCGCCAGGGGCCGGGTCATGGTCAGGGACGGCGGGCAGGTTGTCCTAGGCGTATTCGAGCGACGCGAGGACTGAGGCCGAGGAAGGAAGGCAGCCGACGGTAGGCCGTGCTATACTCGCGCGATGAAAGCCATTGAGGGAACAGAACGGGAAACGAGCCATCGCCCTCGTCATGCGCTCGTCCAAAGGGCTAACGCGAAGGCGCGCGCCGTGATAGCCGGCGTCGCGCCCGCCGCGGCCATGATCGCTCTCGCCTGCCTCGCCGCCTCGTGCGCGGCCTCGCCCGCGGCCGCACCGAGCGGCGCCGCGACCATCGCCAGGCCGGCCGATACGGGGCCGGGGCCCCTGCGCGTCGGGCATCGCGGCGCCGCCGGGCTCGCTCCGGAGAACACGCTGGCCGCCTTCGCGGCCGGGGTCTCGCACGGCGCTGACGCCATAGAGTTCGACGTGAGGATGAGCGCCGACGGCCGCTTCGTCGTGATCCACGATCCCAAGGTTGACAAGACTACTCTCGGGAAAGGGCCGGTCGAGGCCCTGCCCTACGCTAGCGTCGCGGCCCTCGACGCGGGCGCGCGATGGAGAAGGCCCCTGGACGCGCCTCCGGGACTCCCTTCCGACTACGGCCCCCAGCCCGTACCCAGCCTCGAGGATGCCCTGGACTTCTTCGCCGGGCCGCTGGGCGCCTCCGCGGGCCTACAGGTCGAGATCAAATTCCGGGAGGACGGGAGCCGCTATCCCGGCGTCGAGGAAGCGGTCGTCGAGGGGCTCCGATCACGAGGCCTCCTAGGGCGGGCCGCCGTCATATCGTTCGACTTCAGGACGCTGGCGGCGGTACGGGCCCTCGAGCCGGGGCTCAAGACCTGCGCGCTAGCAGGCAAGGCGTTCTTCGCGGCCATGAAGGGTTCGAGCCCGAGCGCCATAGCCTCGGCCCTCGCCGCCGCGGGCGCGGACGGCGTCGGGCTAGACGAGCGATACCTGTCGGAACGGCTCTACGTCGAGCTCAGGGCGGCGGGCCTCGCGATAGGCGCCTGGACGGTGGACGACCCGGCGAGGATGCGCGAGCTCGCCAGCCTCGGCGTCGATTTCATAACGACCAACCGCCCGGACCTGCTCGTCGCCGCCGTCCCGCGGCCCTAGAGCAGTATCCCGACGAGGCCGGCTATCGCTATGGCCGCGAAGTTGGTGACCAGGGCGGACGCGGCCTCGACGTCGGGCGCCAGCTCCGCCTCTATGGCGGCGCGCGTCCCATCGTCGGCCGAGACGGAGCCTATGACGCCCCTCGCGACGACCATGGGTGGCGGCATGCTTATCATGCAGGCCGAGGCTATGGCCAGGCCCCTGTACGCGCTGCCGGCGAATCGCTTGCCTAGCGCCGCCCCGACGAGCCCGACGACGGAGGCTCCGACGGCGAGGACGGCGAGGGTCGGGCCCGCGAGCGCGAGCACTACGCCCGGGGGCGTGGCCGCGAGGCTGTCCGCCATCAAGGCCATGAGCCCCAGCATGAGGAAGCCCATGGCCCCGGACTTTACGAGGGGGTCTCGCTCGAGGATGCCGAGCCTGGCGAGCAGGGCCCCGAGCACGAGTCCCGTGAGGGCGGGGTGCACGCCCAGCCGCATGAACACGGCGCCGTAGAGCCAGCGGTTGAAGACGGCCACGAGCATCAGCGCGGCTAGATAATACGAGATAGTCCTATAGCGCCCCGGGATCCGCTCGCAGAGCGGCGCCCGCGACGGCGCGAGCCCGGCCGCCACCGAGGCGGAATCGGCGGAGACCCTGGCCCCGGCTCGCGGCTGAGCCGCCGCGCCGGAGCCCGCGGTCGTTCCCGAGGCGCGGAGAGCCGCGAGCCTGCCGGCCTCCTTGCGCGTCGCGAAGGCGAACAGCGGCAACCCGAAGAAGCCCTGGGCCATGAATATCATCCACGGGAGGGCGGCGAGGCCAGGCAGCTTGCGTATCGCGGAGTTGGACGCTATCGCGCACGCCGCGCCTCCACCGACGACGGGGCCGATAGACAGCAGGGCCGCCTCTCGCCCCACGACCGGAGACATCCCGAGGCCCAGGACGACGGCCAGGGCCGCGGCGCAGGCCAGGCCTATCGCGACGGCCCCGCGCCTGGCGCGCAGGCTCTTGAAGTCGAGCAAGGTTCCCGAGTGGACGATGAGCACGTTGAATGCGATGAACCCCACGTCGCGCATCCTCGACGCGGAGACGAAGTCCTTAGGCAGGACGCCGAGCGCGAAACCCGCGACGCATAGGGCGCCCAGGGCGAGCGGCAGGGATATCCTCGACTTCGTCGCTATCGCGAGCGATTGGGACGCGAACACGATCAGCAGGAACGCGAGCAGGCTCAGTTCGAAGCTCCACGGCATAGGCATAGTCTCCCGCCCGCTAAGGCGCGTAATAATAAGAGCCGCGGAGCTCGTCGAGCGTCCCGCGGCGTCTGGAGTAGCCGGCGTCTAGAAGAACCGGCGTCTAGAAGAACCGGCGTCTGGAGGACCCGGCGGTCTGAGCAACCGGTAACGGGGGCGGCCCCTTAATGCGTGGCGCCGGCCCCGCTGCCGCCGAAGCTGCCGCCGCCGTCGAACGACTGCAGCCAGTTCTCGCCGGGGGTCGACGGGATAAGGGGCAGGAGCACGTAGGACTGGTAGTCCTTGTCGCGGTATATCTTGTAGTTGATGGTGGTGGCGCTGGGTATCGGGCCCATGTTGCCCACCTTGCCCATCCACGTGCCGTCCTGGTGCTCGAACGAGTCCATCGCCTTGATCTCCAGCTCTAGGCAGGTGCCCGGGTCGAAGACCATGCCGATGGGGTTTATCTCGATGGTGTATTCCCTGATCTCGCCGGGCGTGACCGGGACGCGCTTGGTGTGGTCGTGCGCCGGCCGGCCTATCTGCGAGCGCGCCGGGTCGAGCCGGTGCGAGGCCTTGAGCGAGCCGGTGCGGCACAGCGGCATGCGCGTCCCGCCCTGGGTTATCTGCCACATCTTGACTATGAAGTTGGCGTCGGGGGCGTCTATCGAGGCGAAGAGATGCAGCTCCACGGGACCGGTGAATTCCATAGGCTTACTGAACCTGTCGGTCCGGTAGACGAGCGTCTCGACCTTGGTCGTGATGTTGGGCGGGCGATGCGTGAAGCTGTCCGGGGGCAGGTTCCCCTCGGGATCGGATTCCCAGCGCATCTGGCCGAAGGTCCGGAGGAACAGCTTCTTCCACTCGGTACGGGCCAGCGGGTACTCGTGCTCGTAGCGGTAGCCGCGGCCTATGATGTTCATCTTGTACCGCGGCTCCTCGAGGATTCCGGTGTCGACGCCCTTCATCCAATGGTCGTACCAGCGGAGGCACTCCTCGTTCATGAAGCGGTAGGGAAGCTCCATGCCGCCGTAGGCCTCCATCACGCCGCAGCGCTTATAGACGTCCAGCTCCTTGGCGTTCATCGCGTTGAAGACCGGCGCGCTCCAGCGGCCCGTGGGAGCCCATCCGCACTTCAGGTACGTGGGCACCTTTACCTTGTCGTAGACGTTCTTCGCGGAGCGCTGGGCCCAGAAGGGGCCGTCCTCGGGATGGAGGAGGTAGTCGAGGTAGAAGGTATGGTACTTCGGGGGCCAGGTGTTGAAGATCTTGTTGAAGTACGAGATGATCGCGATGTCCGGGTCCTTCTGGACCTCCTTCATCCGCTTCTTCATCTCCTCCTCGGAATACATCTTCGAGGACCAGGTGACCGGGTTGTTGGCGGGGCATAGCTCCCAGTACATCGTCATGTAGGTATTCGCGACGCCGCCGTAGTACCCGTGCTGATAGTAGTCGTCGGTGTACGACAGGGGCATGATGCAGGTCAGGTGCGGGGGCTGCAGGGCGGCGACGAGCATCTGGATGATGCCGTAGTACGAGTAGCCGAGCATCGCTACCTTGCCGTCGGAATGACCGTACTTCGCGCCGAGCCACTCGATGACGTCGTACGCGTCCTCCTGCTCCTGCGGGTTATAGACGCCGAGGAATTCGCCCTCGGACATGCCGATGCCCCGGGGATCGGGGATGACGAAGACGTAGCCGCGCTGGACGAAGAACTCGATGTCGCCGGCCTCGAGGCTGTGGTCGAAGTAGAGGGACGAGCCGGGCAGGGCGCCGCGCTTCATCGCCTGCATGGTCTTGCCGTAGTCGGCCCACGACAGGAGGACGGGAGCCTTGTCCAGCTCGGCCGGCCGGTAGATATCGGCGTAGATCTTGACGCCGTCGCGCATGGCTATCTCGACGTTCTCCTCGAAGACCATCGTGTACCGGGGCTTGGAGAGCTTGTCCAGGTTCTTCGTATATCGCCTATCCCAATACGGCGGGATCTTCGTCAGACCCGACGCCTTCGTGAAATCTTCAAGCATCATGACAGGACCTCCTTAGGAACTTGTACCACGATAGTAGCAGGAGCGCGCGCCATCCTATGTCGCGGGCACGACAGACGAGGTAAAAAAAAGCCGCCGGGACGGATCCCGGCGGCGCGTCGTCAATCGAACGACTGGACCCAGTTCTCGGGCGGCGTGCCCGGTATGTACGGCATCACGAGGTGGGACTGCCGCTTCGCGTCGCGGTAGACGCGGTAGCAGATCGAGGCCGCGCTAGGTATCGGCCCCATGCTGGCGACCTTGCCCGTCCAGCTGGACTTATGGCTCATGTTGGGATCCATGGCCTTTATCTCGAGCTGGATGCGATGGCCGGGCATGAAGACCTTGCCCGAGGGGTTGATCTCTATATGGTACTCCCTGACCTCGCCGGGCTTGACGGGGACGGACTTGGAATGGTCGTGCACGGGCAGCCACGGCGTCGATTCCTCGGGCACGATCGGGTGAGAGGCCTTGAGGGCGCCGAAGCAGGGCATGTAGTGGCGCTCCCCGTTGGGGTACAGCTCGTGCACCTTGACCACGAAATTGGCGTCCGCCGCGTCTATAGACGCGAAGAGGTGCAGCCCGATGGGGCCCGTGAATTCCATGGGCCTGGTAAGGGGCTCGCTCGTGTACGTGAGGCTCTGCACCTCGGAGCTGATATTAGGCGGGTTGTGCACGAACGCGTCGGGCGTTATGTCCGCCTCGGCGTCCGGCTCCCAGCGGAGCCTCCCGAAGCTCCGTAGGTAGAGCTTCTTCCAGGACGTCCTCGCGAGCGGCCATTCCCGCTCGTAGCGATAGCCGGAGCCGAGGATGTTGAGCTTTATAGGGGGCTCCTCCATCATGCCGGTATCCACGCCCTTGAGCCACAGGTCGTACCAGCGGAGGCATTCCTCGTTCATCGAGCGGTACGGGAGCTCGAGCTCGCCGTAGTCCTCGACGTTGACCCGCTTGGGAACGGCGAGCTTATCGGAGTTGAAGGCGCGCAGGAGCGGCGTCACCCATCGGCCGTTGGGCGACCAGGCCGAGTTGAGGAAGACGGGCACCTTCACCTTGTCGAGCATATGCCGCGCCGAGCGCTGGGCCCAGAACGGGCCTTCCTCGGGGTGCAGGAGGTAGTCGAGGTAGAAGCTATGGTAGGTAGGCGGCCAGGTGGTCAGTATCTTCTGGAAGTACGAGTTGACGGCCATGTCGGGATCCTTGGCCCGCTCGGCCATCCGGCGCCTCACCTCTTCCTTGGAATACATCTTCATCGACCACGGCACGGGCGCGTTGGCCGGGCAGAGCTCCCAGTACATCGACATGTACGTATTGCCGACGCCGCCGTAGTAGCCGTGCTGGTAGTACTCGTCGGTGAACGACAGCGGCATGATGCACTTGAGGCTGGGCGGCTGCTGGGCCGCGACGAGCATCTGCACGATGCCGAAGTACGAGTACCCGACCATGCCTACCTTGCCGTCGCACCAGTCCTGAACGGCCATCCACTCGATGACGTCGTAGGCGTCCTCGTGCTCCTGCGGGTTGTAGATGCCGTAGAACTCGCCCTCCGACTGGCCGATGCCCCTGGGGTCGGGGATGACGAAGACGTAGCCGCGGCTCACGAAGAAGTCGATGTCGCCGGCCTCGAGGCTGTGGTCGAAGACCAGGGACTCGGGCGGCTGGGGCCCGCGCTTCATCGACTGTATGGCCTTGCCGTACGGCGACCACGACAGGAGGGCCGGGAAATCCCCGTCCGCGTCGGGCCTGAAGACGTCGGCGCAGATGCGCGTCCCGTCGCGCAGGGTCATCCAGACGTCGCGCTCGGCCTTGACGCCGTAGAGCGGTTTCGAGAGCTTGTCGATGTTCTTCACGTAGCGCCTATCCCAGTACTGAGGGATGCGGCTCAGGCCCGAGCTGCTCAGGGTCTCATCGATCGACATGGAATCCTCCAAGAACGTTGATGTAGCGCCGCGACAGAGGCGGCAGATTCCGTTCGGTACTATTTTTCACCCGGATCATGGAGGCCGACCCGGGATCATGGTAGCGGAAAAAGGAGCCGCGGCACGGAATCAACCGCGGCTCCGCTTATGCGCGGGTGCTAATACGCCGGCCCTACGCCTTCGAGGCCAGCTTCGCGGCGGCCAGCTTCTCTCGCTCGGCCCACGGCTCGTAGGGCTTCTTCATCGTCGCGAGCATATCGACGCCGTGCTTCGACTTGAGGTACTTGGCCCGGCCGAGGACGTACGCGAAGGCCACGACGTAGAAGACCGCCATGGTGATATAGTTCTTCGGGGCCATCTGCTTGAGGACGTAGCTTCCCAGGAGGAGGCAGAGCGCGGACGCTACGACCACCACGATGCAGTTGAGCCAGTGGGGGACGTTGAGGAAGGCGGTCTTGTACGAGGAAGGATACTTCACGGGCAGCCAGAAGACGGCGGCGAGGATTATCGGGGACAGGAGCAGGCCCGGTATCGACGTGATGTTGATGACGTCCGTGAGGTTGAAGCCGGCCGCCATCGCGAGGACCGCTATGGCGGTATTGAGCCAGATGGCGTTGGCGGGAGCCCCGTGCTTGTTTATCTTCATGATCGCTGCGGGATATAGGCCGTCTCGGGCCGCGGCCATGTGGCAGCGGGAGAACATGAGGATGGCCGAGTTGATGCTGGTCACGACGGCCAGGAGGGCGCCCCCGGATATGAAGAAGGTCAGCGCGGTCGGGGACATGAATATCTTGGCCGTGGTGGCGAGGTTGTCTATCTTGAAGAACTGCGGCATGACGCCCACGGTCACGTAGGCCATGGCCGCGTAGATGAAGGCGGTCACGATCGTGCCGACGATGAACGCTATCGGGATATTCTTCCCGGGGTTCTCTATCTCGTCGGCTACGTACATGAGGGCGTTGGCGCCCATGAGGCTGCCGTGCATGATGCCCATCGCGGCCCACAGCTTGGACAGCTTGAAGGTCGTGGATAGCACCGCGCCGAGCGTCACGACGGTATTGCCCCATCCCATGAAGACGTACAGCCCTATGGCGGAGAGCAGGACGACGACCATCACGTTCTGCACCCACGAGGCCAGCTTGATGCCGTAGAGGGTGAGTATCGTGAACAGGATCGTGATCGCCACCGAGACGACTACCACGGGGGCGCTCGGCACCAGCATCGCGAAGTACGTCCCGAAGGTCAGGGCCATCGTCGCGACCTTCATGGGCCCGACGACCAGGTAGTTGATGGAATGCAGTATTCCGACCGACGGGTGGATTAGCCTCGTCAGGTGCATGTACGAGCCGCCGCTCGCCGGCAAGGCGGAGGACGTGACCATCTCCGGCCAGGTCTTCACGAATACGAAGACCGAGGCGAGGATGAATCCCCATACGATGCCGTTCCCCCCTATTATCTTGATGGCTATCGGCGTCGTCGCGAATATGCTGGCGCCGACGATGCTGCCGATTCCCATCAAGATGCTGGAGAATAGGGTCATCTTCTTGTCTTTGTTCATAGAACCTCCAAATGGCGAGCTGCCTACGGTCGCGACCTCGCGGACCAAGCCGCCGACCGTTAGTAATCGTCGAGAACCCCGACCAGACTTGAAGTATACAGGCGCTCCCCGATCGCTATGTCGCGCAGGAGACAGACTGAAGCCCAAAAATAAACGGTCCGGACCGCGTTAGCCGGCGAAAAAGACTGACAGCCGGCGCGCGAACTCGTCTATAATGGCGCTATCACGCGGGAGGTATAGGAATGCTACCGGATAAAAAAGCCAGCGAGATTCTATCATGCCTCAAGAACTGCCCCCTATTCGACCAGGTCGGCGACGACGTCCTCCGGAGGCTCTCCACGGTATGCGCCATCAAGCGGGTGGAGAAGGGAGCGGTGCTCTTCACCGAAGGAGAGGCGTCGAGCTCCCTCTTCGTTGTCATGAGCGGCTCCGTCGTCGAATACGTGACGGGGCCGAACGACCTCGAGCTCGCAGTCAAGGAAAGGCGTCCGTTCGACTATTTCGGGGAGATAAGCATGCTCATAGAGGAGCCTAACTTCGTTACCGCCATAGCGTCCCAGCCCTCGGTCCTCGCCGTCATACCGCGCAACGAGTTCCTGGCCCGTACCAGAACGGAGCCGTCGATCTCGCAGCACATCATACGCGTGCTCGCGCATAGGCTGCTGCTGTCGGCCCATCACCAGATAGCGTTCCTCTACCTCGACGCCTCCTCCCGGCTCGCGTACCTCCTCCTGACGCTCGAGGCCGAGTCCGGGGGCACGGGCGTCGTGACGTCGTCGCAGGAGAGCCTCGCCCAGCGATGCGGCCTGGCCAGGCAGACGGTCGCGAGGCTCCTGGGCGAATGGAAGGACGCGGACTGGATTAAGACGAGCCGCGGCAGGATCGAGGACATAGACACCAAGGCGCTCAACCATATACTGACGATGTCGTGCTACGACAAGGACATCAACGCCATAGGCGACCTCAACAGGAAATGCTGAGCCGGGGCCGGGCGCTCGCGGCGCCCCGGCCCCCGCGAGCGTCAGGATGCCGCCTTGGCGGAGAGTTCCTTCTCCCTCTCTATCCACGGGGCGTACGGCTCGCGCATCTTCGCGTAGATGTCTATCCCCTTCGCCTTCTTGAGGTATCGCCAGCGTATCCACGTATACGCGGCGGCGATGGCGTAGAACGCTACCATTATGATCCACGTCCGCGGCGTCATCTTAGCGATTATGGACCCTCCCAGCAGGAAGCTTAAGGAAGCGGCTATCACGACGAACACGATATTGAGCCAATGGGGGAACCGCAGGAAGCAATCCTTATAGCAGAGAGGATACTTCCTCGGCACGAAGAAGATAGACAGGAAGATCACCGGGTTCATGACGAGGCCGGGCATCGAAACCATGAGCAGGATCTCGTCGAGGTCGAGCCCCGATATTATGGCGACGACTCCTATCGCCGAATTGAGGACGATCGCCCATCCCGGCACGCCGAACTTGTTGATCCTCGCGATAAAGGCCGGGAAGACCATGTCTCGGGCCGCGACCGAATGGGAACGGGAGAACATCAGGATAATGGCGTTAATGCTCGTGGCGACCGCCAGGAGGGGACCCCCGACGATGAAGAACGCCAGGAGCCTGGGCCCGAGGTAGGTACCGGCCGACGACGCCAGGTTAAGGGAGCGGTCGGAGAGCCACTTCTCGAGGGGAATGGCGCCGATCGATACGAACGCCATCAGCGCGAATATCAACGCGCATATGAGCGTGCTCAGGATGAAGACTATGGGGATAGTCCTTCGAGGATTCTCTATCTCGTCTGCCGCGTACATGAGCACGTTCGCGCCGATGAGGCTGCCGTGGAGGAGCCCCATCGGGGCCCATAGCTTGGAGAAGGAGATGGCGGGCGCCAGGACCTCCTTGATCGAGATGCTGGAACCCGGGATACCGCCGAAAATGAACACGGCGAGGGCGGCGAGCAGCACGATAACCGAGACGTTCTGTACCCAGCCCGAGACCTTGACGCCGAACAGGGACAAGGCGGTGAATAGGACGGCGATGAAGACGGCGACCGACCGGGGCGGCAGCGACGGTACCAGCACCTTGAAGTACTGCGCGAATACCATCGCGAGTATGGCCACGTTAATAGTCCCTATGACGAGCTGGTTGAAGGCGTGAACGACGCCGAACGACGGGTGCACGAGCCGCGTCAGGTGCATATACGCCGATCCGTTGGCCGGCAGGGACGAGCTCATGACGATCTCGGGCACCGTCTTGAAGAAGACGAATATCGCCGCCAGGAAGAATCCCCAGACGACCCCGTTACCCACGAGCCGGATGACGAGCGGGGTCTTCGCGAAAATACCCGCTCCTATGATCGCGCCGACTGCCATGAATAGACTCATGGAGAAAGACATCTTCCTGGACGCAACGCTCTTTTCCACTCTAGGCCTCCTATCGATGCTGTCGCCGCTCCTTCGGGACCTATCGCGCATCCCCGCGGCCGCTTATCGACTACAGGATACGGCCACGCCGTCGCGCCGAGTGTCTCAATAGCGACATAGCCATGATTCCCGCCCGGTTCTCCGGACGCTATTCCGAGGCGCCTCGATCGAGGATACCCGCTCTGTCGCAATTAGGACAGAGCGGTCCCCGACTCGGGCGTACAGTGTGTATAAGAACGCTCCAAGGAGATGCTTAATGACAAGGGACGAGTTTAAGGAGATCTCTGGCCTCGACGATATTCCGTTATACTGGGACAGGAGGTACGCCACCAACCTCGACAGGCTTTCCAAGCCGGGACGGCCGTCCCGCCTCGAAGAGAACGTACCGATAGCGCTACGCGACGGGACGACGATATACGCCGATATTTACCGGCCGGACGACGACGGCGAGTACCCCGCCCTGCTCGCGTGGTCGGCCTACGGCAAGACGATGCAGGCGCTGAAGCGAGGCTCGCTGCCGGGATCGTCGCTCTATTTCGACCATAGCCTCGAGGCGGGCGACATAGACTTCTACGTCAGCCGCGGATACCTATTCGTCATTCCCGATCCCAGGGGCATCGGCGTATCCGAAGGCGAGTTCCTGGGGATATATAATCCGCAGGAGCAGGAGGACGTCTACGATACCGTCGAGTGGCTCGGGAACGACTGTCCCTGGTGCGACGGTTCCGTCGGCATGCTCGGATACTCCTACTTCGGGCTCATACAGACTCTCGCGGCGGCGAAGAGGCCGCCCCATCTCAAGTGCATCATGCCCATGGGCATGAGCGACGACTACTACCAGCACGGACACTACGGCGGGGTCGCGAACACCTATATGACGATGTACTGGGAGCTCTGCCCGGCCAATAACCCCGTGACGTGGTCGTCGAAGATGTATACGGAAGAGGAGATGAGAGCGCGGATGCGGGAGGTCCAGAAGGATCCGGACATAGCCGTCGTCTCGTACTTCAACAAGATATTCAACACCTGGCCCCCTCGATACCATACCTTCTTCCTCGACTTCCTGCTGCATCCCGAGGACGGCCCCTTCTGGAAAGAGCGCTCGTCGGGCCCGATATTCAAGGACATCGAGGTACCCGTCTACTTCAAGTGCGGCTGGGCCCCGAACGGGAGGTGGAGCGCGCCCGTATTCGCGGCGATGAACTCGGCCGAGCTCCGGGCCTACAAGCGATGCGGCGTCATGGAGTCGTACGGCGGCATGGAGCTGCCGTACCGATTCATGAACGAGGAGTGCCTGCGCTGGTACGATCATTGGCTCAAGGGCGCCGACACGGGCATCGTGGACGAGCCTCCCTTCAAGCTGAATATCATAGGGAGGGGCTACCGCTACGAACGGGAATGGCCGCTCGCCCGGACCGAATGGAAGAAGCTGTACCTCCGGACCTTCGGCCAGCTACGCTGGGAACCCGACCCCGAGGGCGACCTGCCGCCGGACTCGTTCACGCATCGGCCCCCTAACATCGCCACCGGCGTCGAGACGCTCGTCTATAGGACCGACAGGTTCAGCAAGCCTATGGAATTCACCGGCCCGATAGAGCTCCGCCTCTTCGCGTCCATAGACGCGACGGACGCGAACTTCATCGTGAAGGTCTGGCAGATAACCCAGGGCGGGACGCGGATGCCGCTATGCCGCTACGGGGCCCTCAAGGCCTCCCACCGGCTCGACCCGGCGCGCTCGCAGATAGGCCGGCCGGCGCACGACCATACGAGGCGCGTTCCCGTCGTTCCCGGGGAGATACGCGAGTACGTGATAGAGATAAATCCCATCGGCATGGTTTTCGATCCCGGGACCAGCCTAGAGCTCGAGATCAAGGCCATGGACCCGTTCGAGCACCAGGACGGGACATGGATGGGAAAGGTTGGGAACATGGGACCCATACCGAGCGCTAGCACCATCAATTATAAGATATACAGGGATAGGGACCATCGATCGCACATCCTCCTGCCTCACGTGCCGAACAGCCCGGCCGACTCGTGGCTCCAGGGGATCGGCGAGTCCTCGTCCTTCGCGGGCGCCGGAGCGGCGGGAGGCACGCATTGACGGCCGCGGAAGACGGCGCGTACGACTTCGACGCGCCGATCGACCGGCGCGGCACCGGATGCGTCAAGTGGGACCTCCTCGGGCGGGCCTTCGGCAACCCGGACCTCATCCCCCTATGGATAGCCGACACCGACTTCGCGGCGCCCGACGAGGTCGTCGCGGCGCTACGGGCGAGGTTGAATCATCCCGTATTCGGCTACACGACGGCGCCGGACGACTTCGCCCCTTCGCTCCGCGACTGGCTGGCCCGGAGGCACGGGTGGCGGCCCGACGCGTCGTGGATAGTCCCCGCGGAGGGCCTCGTCGCGGCCGTCGCGATGGCGATGAACGCGCTCACGCGCGAGGGCGACTCCGTCGTCATCCAGCCTCCCGTGTACGATCCGTTCTTCGGCGTAGTAGAGGCCAACGGCCGACGGCTCGCGCTCAACCCGCTACGGAGGAGCGCGGCCGGCCGCTGGGAGATGGATCTAGCCGGCCTCGAGGCCCTGTTCGAAGGCGGCGCCCGGTGCATGATACTCTGCAGCCCGCACAACCCGGTCGGGAGGGTCTGGACGGCGGGCGAGCTCTCGGAGCTCGCGTCGCTATGCGCCCGCTACGGCGTATTCATCATAAGCGACGACATACACTCGGACCTGGCTCTCGGCCCCGTCCCCTATACGCCTATCGGCGCGGTCCCCGGGGTCGACCCCGACAGGCTCGTCTCGTGCTACGCGCCGGGCAAGACGTTCAACCTCGCCGGGCTCAAGGGCTCCGCCGTCGTCATCCCGGGCGAGCGCGCGCGCAAGTCGTTCTGCGCCTACCAGGAGCGGTTCCACGGCTGCAAGCCCTCCGCGACCGCGTTCGCCGCCTTCGTCGCGGCGTATCGCTCCGGCGACGCCTATGCCGACGGCCTGGCGCGATACGTCTCGGGCAACGCCCGCTACGCTAGGGAATTCATAGCGTCGAGCATACCCAGCCTCGCGGCCGAGGAGCCGGAGGGTACGTTCCTCATGCTCGTGGATTGCTCGACTCTCGGCCTCGAGAGCTGGGATCTCGTCAATTTCTTCAAGGACGAGGCCGGCGTCCTCTTCTCCAGGGGAGCGGCGTACGGCGAGGCCACCAAGGCGTACGTAAGGATGAATATCGGTTGCCCGAGGTCGACGCTCGAGACGGCGCTCGGAAGGGTCGGGGACGCGTGCCGTGGAAAAACCGGACGATGACGAGGATACCATCGCTTGCCTCGCGCGCACGCAGATATTCAAGGAGCTCTCCGCGGAAAGCCTGCGGCGGCTCGCGGCGGTATGCTCGAAGAAGCGGATACCCAAGGGCTTCGTCCTATTCGTGGAAGGAGAGCGGGCGGAGCAACTCTATATCATAATGAGGGGCGCGATAGCGGAGTACGCGACGGGGCCGAACGAGATAGAAGTAATAATAAAGGAATTGAAACGGGGCGATTATCTAGGCGATATCGGCATCCTAGTGGACGAGCCGCATTACATAACCGCGATAGCGTCTCAGCCGACGACGGTCCTCGTCCTCTCGAGGAACGAATTCCTCTACCGCGTCCGCACCGAGCCCTCGGTTTCCCAGACGCTCGTCAAGACGCTCGCGCATCGCCTGCTCCTCGCGGCCCGCCATTCGATAGCCTACTCGAACCTCGACTCCACGACGAGGCTCGCGTACCTCGTCCTGACCCTCGAGAGGCAGGAGGGAGGGAAGGGCTTCGTCTCGTGCTGCCAGGACGACCTCGCCCGGCGTTGCGGGCTGGCCAGGCAGACGGTAGCCCGCGTCCTCGGGGCCTGGAGGGACGCGGGGTGGGTCCGGACGAACAGGGGCCGCCTCGAGGATATAGATACCGCGGCGCTCAACCGCATCCTGCCGATGTCGTGCTATGATAAGGACACCGACGTTATCTGAGGCCCCGGCGCGAGGCGCGGTGGCCGTCGCGACCGGGCCGGCCCGTCGGGCTACGCAGGAGTCCTGGCTCCAAGGAGGAATCGCGGTGAATCCTTTCCTGTTATCGGCGATCGCAGCTATCGCGGTGAACGGAGCGTTCTTCGCCTACGCCGTCGCTAAGAAGACGGACGTCGTCACCGACCTATCGTACAGCCTCTCGTTCGCCCTCGTCGCGGCGGCCTTCATCGCAACGGGAGCGTCTTCGGGGCCCGTCGCGCTGGCGCCGGCCGCGCTCACGGTCGTCTGGGCGGCGAGGCTAGGCGCCTACCTGTTCGGCCGCATACGCGTCGCCAAGGTCGACCATAGGTTCGACGGCATGAGGGAGAAGCCGCTCAAGTTCGCCAGGTTCTGGATCCTGCAGGCGGTAGCCGTGGCTGTCATCCTGCTGCCCGTCTCGTCCGCCGCGGCGGCCGCCGCGAGGCTCCGCGGCTTCGGCGCGTTCCAGATACTAGGCGCGGCGATGTGGCTCGCGGGCTTCGCCCTCGAGGTCGCGGCCGACGCGCAGAAGTCGGCGTTCAAGAAGGCCGGGAAGCCCGGCTTCATCGCTACGGGGCTGTGGAGCTACTCCCGCCACCCCAATTACTTCGGCGAGGCGCTCCTATGGTGGGGGCTCTTCGTCTACGCGGCTCCCGCCCTCAGGGGCGCGCAGTGGC
Organism: Spirochaetota bacterium; assembly: GCA_018816345.1. GTDB lineage: Bacteria > Spirochaetota > Spirochaetia > Treponematales > UBA12059 > SZUA-370. Next base: position 30,463 of record JAHIWG010000098.1, read on the forward strand.
TCGCCGCGCTGGGCCCAGCCTTCATAACGGCGCTCCTGCTTTTCGTCAGCGGCGTACCGCTCCTCGAGAAGGCCGCCGACGCGAAGTACGGCGCCGATCCGGCCTATATCGACTATAAGCGCCGGACCAGCGTCTTCGTCCCGTGGCCGCCGAGGCGCGCTACTCGCTCATCGTAACGACGGACACCGCTCCCGGGCCGGCGTTGAGCGCCACTACCGACGATATGCCGGTTATGAACAGCGGCGGTAACCCGAGAGCGCGCTGGAGCCTCTCCGCCAGCGCGGCGGCCTTCTCCGGCGCGGCCGAGTGGCCGACCGCGTAGTACCGGAGCGGCTCGCGGCGGTGTATCTCCTCGGCCATCGCCACGAGCTTGCGCAGGTTCGCCTTCTCGGAGAACGACTTGCCGTAGAGGATCGACTTGCCCGCGCCGTCCACCGACACGATCGGCTTCAGGTTGAGCGCGCGGGCCAGGAGGCCCTTGAGCGGGCTCACGCGGCCGCCCTTGACCATGTAGCGCAGGCTCGTCACCGATACGAGGATGCGGGCCTTGGCCGACCACAGCGGTGCGGCCTCCGCGATATCGTCGGCGCTCGCCCCGGCCTCGGCCGCCTCGGCGGCGCGCAGCACGACGAGGCCCAGGGAGCCGGACAGGTGCCTGGAATCGACGACGCGTACCCGCCCCCCGGCCCGGTTGGCGGCGGCCGCCTCCCGCCGGCTCGTCTCGCAGGTACCCGACAGGGCCGCGGACAGGTGCAGGGCGGCCACTCCGTCGTAATGGCCGCCGAGATAGGAATACAGCCTGGAGAAGAAGTGGGCCGGCGGCTGGGCCGTCTTCGGGAAGGCGCCGCGGCCCTCGGCCAGGCGGCCCAGGCCCTCGGGCGAGAGGGTAAGCTTGTCGAGGTACTCGCCGCCCCCGGCGGACAGGAGGAGGGGTACCGAGTGTATGCGATGACGCTCGAGCAGCTCCCCCGGCAGGTCGCACGACGAATCGGTGACGATGGCCGTCGACGAGACCCGGTCGTGCGCGTCGGCGTATTGGAGGCGCATGTCATCGACCTTCTGGCCGGACACGGCGCCGAAGCCGGAGAGCGCCAGCATGACCGACTCGGGGTCGTCGGTATGCACGTGGACCTTCGCGCGGCCCCTGCCGGCCGCGACTATCAGGGAGTCGCCCGAGCCGGATAGGGCGGCCCTGATAGCCTCGGCGTCCGCGCCGCAGCAGGAGACCAGGGCCTCGGAGCAATATCGGTAGGCCGGAGGCTCGCCGGTAAAGGCGGGGTGATCTACGCGCGCCGCCGGCCCCATGGCGTCCTGGGCGAGCTGCCCGTCGGCGTCCTGGGCGACTGCGCCCTCGTCATCCCGGGCGGCGCCGCCGGAAAGGTAATCGTGGCCGCCCTCCACGAACGCTACGAAGCCCGCGGCCCCCGCGTCGACCACGCCCGCGGCCCTGAGCTCCGCGAGGCGCTCGGTCGTCGACGCGAGGGAGCGCCGTAGGTCGCCGCGGGTGGCGCCGATCAAGTCCACGAAATTAGGGACGTCATGCGCCCCGCGCGCGAGGGACCGGGCCCACTCCTCGATTACCGAGAGCATCGTGCCGTCCCGCGGGTCGGTGATCGCGGCCTTGGCCCGCTCGTAGGCGCGCCTGACCGCCCGGGCGAAGTCGTGGGTCTTCATCTCGGCGGACGCGGCTCCCTCGCTCAGGCCCGAGACGAACTGCGCGAAGATGACGCCGGAATTGCCTCGGGCCGAGATCAGGGCCGCGTCCGCCAGCGCCCCGAGCGTCGAGGACGCGGAAGCCTCCGGCACGGCGCCGGCCACGGCGCCCGCCATAGTAGACGACAGATTGGTGCCGGTATCTCCGTCGGGAACGGGGAACACGTTTATATCGTCAAGGTACGCCCTAGACTCGCCGACGCGCCTAGACCCCGCGCTGAAGAACCCGTAGAGCTTGTATCCGTCGAGGACCGTCATCTATAAGGCTCCCTTCGATCGCCGTTCGCGATCGCAGTATCGAATATACATCATTCCATTGCGAGGCGGCGCAAAAGTCACTCCCGCGCCGCTGAAATTAATGTATAGTCGATCCTAGTCGGAGGCGCCATGGGAATCGTCGTCATCGCCTTGCTCTCCTACCTCGCCGGATCGGCGCCGACCGCCTTCCTGGTCGGCAGGGCCCGCGGCCTGGATATCAGGAAGCTCGGGTCGGGCAACTCGGGGGCGACAAACGCCCTGCGCGTGCTGGGGCCGGCGGCCGCGCTCGCCGTGCTCGCCGTCGACGCGGGCAAGGGCGCGCTGGCGGTGCTGGCGATAGCCCCGCTCGCGACATCCTTCCTCCCGACAGCCTTCGGCTGGGCCGCTACGATCCCGGATACCGCGATGCGCGCCGTAGCCGGCTCGGCCTGCATACTGGGCCACGTATTCCCCGTATGGCTACGCTTCAAGGGAGGCAAGGGCGTAGCGACGGGAGCCGCTGTCGTAGCCGCGCTGGCGCCGGGCGCGGCTATCGCGTGCCTAGCCGTCTTCGCGGCCGCGCTCGCGCTGACACGGTACGTCTCGCTCGGGTCCGTAGCCGCGGCGCTGGCCCTGCCGGCCGCCTACGCCGGCCTGTACCGAGGCGAGGCGTTCTCGCCGTGGCTCTTCTGGTTCTTCTCGGCCGCGGCCGCCTTGGTCGTCGCCATGCACCGCAAGAACCTAGCGAGGCTGGCGGGGGGAACGGAGCCCCGCCTCGGCGAGGAGAAACGCCCGCGGCCCTAGCGTAGCGCAGCCGGCGAGGGCTATACTCCGGCTTTCGGGGAGGCTCTAATGGAATGGTACGTCTCGTGGGTATCGAACAACATCCTGCTCTCGGCTTTCATACAGTTCGCCGCGCTCGGAACCTTGGGCGAGGTCCTCGGGATAGTCGCCTCGAAGCGGAAACCGTCCAATAAGGCCTTCGAATGGCTCGCGAAGGCCGTCGTCTGGGGTCTCCTGGGCGTACTCGTCAAGTACAGCTTCACGGGCTTCAAGGGCTTCCTCGCGGCCCTCGTCGACAAGGGCTTCCTCCCCGCGGCCTGCGAGGACATAACGATACTGCGCGCGCTTTCGCTCTCGGTCCTCACGAACTCGATGTTCGGGCCTCTCCTCATGGTCCTGCACCGTACGAGCGACAACCTCATCGCGTGGACCCGCGGCTATAAGGGCATAGAGAAGAGCCTCGCGACCCTGGCCTGGTTCTGGGTACCCGCGCACACGGTCACCTTCGCGCTCCCGTACGAGTACCAGATAGGCCTCGCGGCCCTCTGGTCCGTGGCCCTCGGCCTGATCATGGGATTCACTAAGCGCAGGTCGTAGGATCTTTTACCGTTCGCGCGCCTTTTTTGACATGGACTCCTAGGGGGATACGAGCGCCGTATACGATACGGCCTCGACCTAGGAGGTTCCGTGAAAAGCTCGATGGATTATCGCAAGGCGATCCTTATTTCCTTGCCGTTCTTCGCTATCACCATTTTCTGGCAGGCCTACGACACCATCATGCCGCAGATCCTCGCCTACCACTTCGGCATGAGCTCCACGACGCTCGGCATGATCATGGGCATCGACAACCTCGTCGCGCTCCTCTTCCTGCCGCTATTCGGCGCGTTGTCCGATCGCGTCAACTCGAGGCTGGGCCGGCGCACTCCGTTCATCCTCTGGGGCACGATAGGCGGAGCGATTAGCTTCGTGCTGATGGGCATGGCGGACAACCTCCAGCTCGCCAGGCTCGCCGCCGCAGGCATACCGCAGAAGCTAGCGGCGGCGACCACCGCCTCCGCCAAGGCGGCGATCATAGGCGAGATAGGCGCGCTCCGGGGCGACAACGCCGGCGTCTTCGCGCTGATGCTGGGCGCGCTGCTCCTGGGCGTCTTCCTGATGTCGCTCTTCCGCTCGCCGGCCGCGGCCCTCGCCGCCGACGCCTTCGTCAGGCCCCAGCGGTCCAAGTCTAACGCCGTGCTCAATATCATGGGCGGGAGCGCCGGCGTGGTCTTCCTCGTGCTCAATAAGAGGCTCGCGAGCCTCTTCGGCGGCTACCTCAAGCTGATGGCCCTTTCCGCCGTCATAATGCTCGTCGGCCTGGCCGTCTACATGATATTCGTACGCGAGCCCAAGCTCATCAAGCAGGTCGCCGAGGAGAACGCCCGGCTCGGCTTCGTCGAGGAACCGAGCCGGGGCAAGGGCGGCAAGCTGAGGCCGGAGGTCAGAAGGAGCATGCTCTACATCCTGGCCGTCGTGGTCTTCGTCTACATGGGCTACAACGCCTTCAGCACGCACTTCGCGGTCTACGCCATCAAGCAGCTCGGCATGACCCCGTCCAGCATCTCGGGCCCCCTCCTCGTCAGGGTCTTCTCGGTGCTCATATTCTGCATACCCTCCGCCATGCTATCGACCAAGATAGGACGCAGGATGACCGCCAGGATAGGCCTGGCGATACTCGCCGCGACCATAGTCCTCGTTTACTTCCTGACGCCGGAGACCGCTAAACTGCTTACCCCGATATTCGCCGTCTACGGCCTCGGCTTCGCGATGGTAAGCGTCCACCTCGGGCCGATGGTCGTCGAGCTGTGCTCCACCGCCGACGTGGGCCGCTACATGGGCTACTACTACCTTGCCACCACGGTGGCCCAGATAGTCACGCCCGCGCTCGCCGGCGTCTTCCTAGACAGGCTCGGGCAGCGCACGCTCGCCCTGTACACGGCGGTCTTCATGGTCCTCGGCTTCGTCGCGACGTTCTTCATTAAGCACGGCGACGCCAAGCCCGAGTCGGTCTCCGCTTCCGAGGCGCTCGGGGCGGCGGACTAGCTGGGGGCATAGGATGACGACGATTCTTATTACGGTATCGCTCGCCGCTATCGCCGTCGCCATCGCCGCGGCGTGGATGATACGGCCTGAGCCCCCCTCCCCGGCGATGCGGCGGGCTCTCGCGGGGCGGAAATACGCGCACCGGGGGCTCTATGACAATTCCGGGAAGGCCCCCGAGAATTCCATGCCGGCCTTCAAGGCCGCCATCGCCAAGGGCTACGGCATAGAGCTGGACATACGCCTATCAGGCGACGGCCGGGTCGTCGTCTTCCACGACGCCGGCCTCGAGCGCATGTGCGGCGACGGGCGCCTAGTCTCGGGCTGCTCGTTCGAGGAGCTGTCGTCCCTGAGGCTGCTCTCGAGCGACGAGCGGATACCGGCCTTCGACGACTTCCTGGCGGCGGTATCGGGCGCCGCGCCGCTGCTCGTCGAGTTCAAGACCGGGCTCCCGGGCGGGCCGGGCGCCGGGGAGCTGTGCCGCAAGGCCATGGAGGCCCTCGATTCCTACGAAGGGGACTACGTCGTCGAGAGCTTCGACTACGCGGTGCTCGAGTGGTTCAGGGCCAACCGGCCCGCTGTGATGCGCGGCCAGCTGGCGATGGGGCTGCGCTGCTACGTTCCCGCGATGGGCGCTCGGGCCGCGGCGGCCCTTCCGTTCCGCCGCAGGGCCATGCTGTCCTGGCTCCTCTATAACCGCCGGGGGAGGCCGCACTTCGTGTCCTATCGGTTCCAGGACGCCGGCCTCGCCCTCGGGCTTTGCCGCGCGCTCGGCGCGATGAGCGCCGCGTGGACGGTCAAGACGCCGGCCGAGGGGGCGAGCCTCGCCCGGGGCTGGGACGCCATCGTATTCGAGGGGTACCTGCCGTGAAAGACTACGAAGCTACTCCCGCCTACGCGATACCCGAGTGCGCGCCGTTCCTGCTGGAGAACTCGGGGACGGAATGCTGCCTATGCATCCACGGCTTCACCGGCTGCCCGGCGCTCTTCATGCCCCTGGGCGAGACGCTGTTCGCGCTCGGATACAGCGTCTCGGCGCCCTTGCTGCCGGGGCACGGCACGAGCCCGGAGGACCTGAGCGGGGTATCCGAGCTCGAGTGGTTCCGCGCGGCGGCGAGGGAGCTGGAAAGCCTGCTCGGGCGATACGGGACGGTCCACCTCGTCGGCCTTTCGCTCGGGGGCGCCATAGCCTCGTGGCTCGCCGCCGAGTACGCTAATAACGCCGGACTGGGGAGGCTAGTCCTCCTGTCGCCGGGCTTCGGCCTCGCGGAGAAGAAATTCTACTCGGTAGACTATGAGGCCTCTCAGGACATGCTCATACCCCTGCCGAGGAGGCCGAGCAGGGGCGACGGCATGGACGCGAGCCGCTACGGGTACCCGGCTATGAGCCTCAAGAGCGTGGGCCAGCTCATCCTGGCGACGGAGCGTGCCAAGTCGTCCCTGGGGTCGATACGGGCCCGGGCCATGGCGCTGTACACCTCAGCGGACGCGGTCGCCGACCCGGAGGAGTGCGCGAAGGCGATCGCGGCGATCCCGTCGATGGCCAGGGTCCACAGGTACGAGGGGGGGGAGCATAACCTGCTGCTGGGGCCGGACCGCGCGGACGTCATAGGAAGGATCATGACCTTCCTCGCGTTCAGGGCCTAGGCAGCTACAGGGCGCGGGCCACGTAGGCGGCGAAGAGGCTCTTCACCGCCTGCGGGCTCATGCTGAACCTCACGCTCTGGCCGGTCTCCAGCCGGAGGCTGCGGCTCTCCACCGCGTAGACGAAGTCGAGGTTGACGAGGAAGCTCTTATGGCACCGGAGGAAGCGCCCGTCGTCGCATAGCCGCTCGAGATCGTCGAGGCGCATATAGAACGACAGGTCCTCCCGTCCGCGGAGATGCACGACGACGACGCGCGCGTCGCTCTCGGCGTAGACGATATCGCCTAGGCGTATCCTGTATCGGCCCAGCCTGTTGCTCAGCTGGATGAAGCGCTCCTTCCTGCGCGACAGGCTATCCAAGGCCTGGTCGAGGGCCATCGAGACGTTACGCTCGGAAAGGGGCTTCAGGAGGTACTGGAGCGCGTGGACGCCGTAGCCGTCGATCGCGTGGCTGCGCGAGTTGGTCGCGAAGACGATGCAGCAATCGGCTCCGGCCTCGCGCAGCTCCCTCGCGATATCGACCCCGTTGGTCAGGCCCATGTACACGTCGAGGAAGACGACGTCGAAGTCGGCGCCGCCCTCCCGCGCCATGAGCAGGTCCTCGCCGCTGCCGAACGAGGAAATCTCGAAGCGCAGGCCGCGGCCCCGGGCGTAGGCCGCCACGAGGCCTCGAAGGCTCTCGAGCTCTGGTTCCTCGTCGTCGCAGATTCCGATACTGACCATGTCAGTATTGATATACCATGCTCTCTAGGCTATGAACAGGATGGAAGGACGGCGCTCGATGTTTTTCACGCCCATTATCCCGACGATCACGCTCGTTTCCCAGCTTTTCATAGAGTACGGCACGCTCACGAGGCGGCGCTCGGTCCCCGTCCACGTACTGGCCCGGCTGCTCTCGTTCCTAGTCGTCTACGGCGGCTACTGGTACCTCAACAGGCTGGGCGTACGGCGCTTCCTCGACTACTACCTGCTGACGCTCGCCTATCTAGCCGCGTGCCTCTACTTGTTCGCCGAGAGCCCCGCGCAGAAGGTTTTCATGTACTTTACCGTGTGGGGCTATTCCAGCTTCGTCTCGTCGCTCTGCGCCTGGGCGGCCAGGCTGATCTCCGGCGGCGACGGGATCCCCCTGCGCTACGCCGTCTACGCGGGCGCCCACCTGATTATGGTCCCCCTCTACCTCAGGTACGTCAGGGGCCGGGTCAAGGAGATACTGGCCCTGTTCGAGAAGGGCAAGCCGATCTACGCGGCGTACCCGTTCCTGGCCTTCGTGCTCTTCACCGTCATGTTCGGGCCGACGAACGGCCTCGACTCGCCGCGGGGCCTCGCCGTAATGCTCCTCTTCGAGACGTTCGTCGTTTTCAGCTATTACCTGCTATTCTCGCACTTCCACGCCATCCACGGCATGACGCTCGCGGAGGCCAGGGTCGAGAGCGGCGAGAAGCAGGCCAGGCTCCAGAGGAAATACTACGCGCAGGTCGAGCGCGGGCTCGCCAAGCAGAGGGAACTGCTCCACGACGCGCGGCACCACCTCGTGGCCATCGCGGCGCTGCAATCCTCGGACGACAGGGAGGCGGCCCGGAGCTACGTCAGGAGGCTGCTCGACGGGCCGGGCCGGCTCAGCCCCCGCCGCTTCTGCGAGAACGACGTGGCCAACGCCGTCATAGGCGGCTACATCGAGATAGCCGAGGAGAAGGGCATCGCCGTCACCGCCGAGATAGACCTGCCCGCCTCGATAGGCCTTGACGACTACGACCTATGCACCGTCTTCGGCAACGCCGTGGAGAACGCCATCGAGGCGTGCCAGCGCATTCCCGAGGGCTCGGCCATGAGGGAGCGCCGCTTCGTCGACGTCAAGTCCAGGCTGGAGAAGGGTCGACTCGTCATCCGGGTGGAGAATTCCTACGCGAACGATACGACCGGCGCGGGCGTGGCTTTCGCCTCGAGCAAGGGGCCGCTCGGCGGGCTTGGCCTCGAGAGCGTCCGGAGCGTCGTGGAGCGGCACGGCGGCTGCCTGAGCGTCGAGCCCGGCGACGGCTCGTTCACGCTCTCGGCCCTGCTCTACGCGGATACGGCCGCGGAGCCCGCGCGCCGGGCCTGATAGCGCTCGCCGTCTACGCGTCCCCCGCCACGCGCATACCGGCCAGCGAGACGTCTAGAGGCTCATCGCGGCGTCGCGGCCGCCCTTTTCGGGCGACGCCTTGGGGCGAGGCGTCGCTCGCGTCCGGGGGCGCCGCCGAGCGCGCCTCGACGGCCGCCGCCCCGAGCGGCGGCCCCGTTTCCGTCAGAAGCCCAGCAGCCTCGGTAGGAGCAGCGATATCTCGGGGATGTACGCGATAATGAACAGCGCCGCGACCTCCATGATGATATAGGGCCAGATAGCCTTGGAGAGCTGCGCCAGCGATATCTTGGAGATTGAGCAGGCGACGAAGAGGCAGGCTCCGACGGGCGGCGTCATGAGGGCGATGTTGAGCGACAGCACCATCACGATGCCGAAGTGGATGGGATCCATGCCGATGCCCACGGCGATCGGGTGCAGGATCGGCCCCAGGATGATGAGGGCCGCGGCGATATCCATGAACATGCCGACTATCAGCATCAGTATGAGGATCAGGAGGAGGATGAGCTTGGGGTTCCCGGTCGTCTCGAGGAGGAAGGCCGCGATCGCCTGGGGCACCTGGTTTATAGCCAGGACCCAGCTCAGGATGCCCGCGGCCCCTATGATCAGGAACACGACGCCCGTTATCCTGGCCGTCTTGATGAGCATAGGCGCCAGGTCCTTCAGGGACAGGGTCTTGAGGACGAAGAACCCTATGACCAGCGCGTACAGCACGGCGACCGCGGCGGCCTCGGTAGGCGTGAAGATGCCGGTAAGGATCCCGCCTAGGATGATGACGGGCATCAGGAGCGGTATTATGGCGTTCCTGAAGCCGAGCAGCTTCTCCTTGAAGGTGGTCTTGAGTCCCTTGGGATAGCCGCGCCTGAACGAGATGAACGTGGTCATGAGCATCAAGAGCCCCGCCAGCACGAGGCCGGGCAAGAAGCCGGCGGCGAAGAGCCCGGCTATCGAGACGTTCATCAGCGAGCCGTAGATGACCATCATATTGGAAGGCGGGATGGTCGGCCCGATTATCGAGGAGGCGGCGGTGACCGCCGCTGAGAAGTCGGCGTCGTAGCCGTCCTCGACCATGGCCGGGATCAGCATCGTGCCGATGGCCGCCGTATCGGAGACGGCCGCGCCGGTCATTCCGGCGAAGAATACGCTGGCTATTATATTCGAATGGGCGAGCCCGCCCCGCACGTTCCCCGCGAGTATCTTGGCGAAGTGGACGAGCCTCGTGGTGATGCCGCCCTTGTTCATCAGTTCACCGGCTAGTATGAAGAAGGGCATGGCCATGAGCGTGAACATGTTGAGGCCCGAGAAGTACTGTAGCGGGGCCATCGAGAAGAGGCCGACGCCCGAGCCCATGAGGTACAGCCCGGATAGCCCGGCCAGGCCCAGGGTGAATCCTATAGGAACCCCGAGCACGAGGAGGGCGAAGAAAATAATGGCGACGGATACGAACACGTTCCCCTCCTAGATATCGATGACGGTCGTGCCGCGGGGCTTGTCGTCGCCGCGGGCGAACTTGAGCAGGTACATGAGAGTGAGCTGCGCGATGGCCAGGAGCATGGCGACGGGCACGGCCGCGAAGGCGATGACCATGGACATATCCAGCGACTGCATCTGCATGTACTTGCCGTCGCGGGTCATGGCCAGCGAATAGTAGAACATGACCGAGACGAAGCCGAGGACCATGAGGTAGATACAGGTATGGAAGACCATGCGAACCGGCCTCGACTTTATGGCGTCGAGGATGACGGTCAGGCCGACGTGCTCTTCCGCCCTTACGCCGAGGCTGATCCCGACGGACGCCCCCCATATCATCAGGTAGCGGCTGATCTCCTCGGTCCAGCTGAGCGGCGCGTTGACCACGTACCGGAAGAACACGCCCACGATGACCACCAGGGTCATGGCGCCGAACAGGCCGGCGCATAGCGCGCCGCCTATCGCGTCGATGACGTCGGACGCCTTCTCGAGCGCGGCCGTCGGACCGCCTTTCCCTTCACTCATCATTGATTCCTTTCACGGGCGACGCCGGCTCCCGGGCCGTCGCCTTGACAAAGAGAGGACGGCGCCCGCATGGCGGACGCCGTCCCCGAAAACGGCATCCAGGGAACGAGGCGGCTACTTGCCCGCCGCGAGATCCTTCTCGGCCTGGGCGATGGCGTCGAAGAACTTGTTGATCCACTTCTCGCCGTCGGCCTTGTTCTTATCGATGATGAACTCGCGGGCGGCCGGGACGGAGAGGTCGCGGAACTGCTTCATCTCGGCGGCGGTCGGGACGTAGACCTGCATCGTGGCCGCGAGGGTGGGCAGGCCCTTCTCGGTGGCGTCGATGATGCGGGACAGCCCGCGGCCGGCCACGATCGCGGTCCGGGCGGCGTCTGAGACGACGGCCTGGAGATCGGCGGGCAGGGAGGCGTAGAACTTGGGATTGATGACCCAGACGTACGGCGCGTAGAGGTGGTTCGTCAGCGTTATGTACTTCTGGACTTCCTGGAACTTGGCCATGGTGATGATGGAGATGGGGTTCATCTGCCCGTCGACTACGCCGGTCTGGAGCGAGGTGTAGACCTCGGCCCAGGCGATGGTTATTGCGGAGGCCCCGAGGGACTTGGCGATAGCCTGGTGGATCGGCGACATGGCGCGGAGCTTGATGCCCTTCATATCGGCCGGCGACCTGACCGGCTTCTTAGAGTTGGTGATGGCGAAGAAGCCGCCGGACTCGCCGAAGCCGAGCACCTTGAATCCCGCCTTGGCCTCGATATCTGCCGCGAATTCCTTGCCGAAGGCGCCGTCGTAGACCTTATAGCCTACGTTATAGCTCGAGAAGGCGAACGGCAGGTTGGTGACGTCTATCAGGGGATAGAACGACGCCATGCCGCCGGACGAGGAGATGTACGACTCGACGACGCCGGACTTGACCTGGATCAGCGTGTTCGGCTCGTTGCCCAGGACGCCGCTGGGGAACAGCTCCACCTTGATGCGACCGTTGGAGTTAGCCTCCACTTCGCTCTTGAAGACGGCCGCCATAGCGCCCGACGCTACCTCGAACGGCGTCTGCGCGTTCAGGTGCGCCAGTTTGAGCGTATACGACTGCCCGAACGCTACCGCCGGGAGCATCGCCAGCGCGGCGACGACTCCGATGAGATTCCTGCGAACCATAAAAGCCTCCTTATTAGAAACGAATAACAACTCTAATTCGGAAGCCTTGCGCCGTCAATGCAATTATTTTTATATAATTAAATATTTAACCTATCCCGGTTCTCCGCCAATAGTCCTTTCGGCCACGAAGGGCCGGAGCGCGCGCCTACGCTCGCCTCGGCGGCTTCTTTAGCAGCGAGAAGGGGAACGAATCCCGCAGGTACAGGAGCGCTAGGGCCAGTAGGCCTTGGGCCGCCCCTATGAAGAAGAATATGACGTGCAGGGCCGCGACGGTCCTGAGCATGAAGCATTGGATGACGATCCAGCCTACCAGGACGGCGCCCATCGCCCCGCTCGTCAATCCTGAATGCTTGAATCGGCTGATGGCCAGGAAGCCCGCAACCAGGTTGCCCATACCGATGACGGCCATCAATACGATGCCGGGTATTAGATAATCCGAGAACGGGCTATTCTTAAGCATCTCCGTCGGCACTCCTAGGGGAGAGACCGGATCGCTCACCGCGGCGAGGCCGCCGGCCAGGCCGCCGACGCCGACTAGTAGGTGCAATGCTATCGACGCGCCCTTGATCGCCTTCATGCTCGGACCTCCGTCATTCATGGTGATGATAGAATTTTCATCGGCCAAGCGCCGCAACGATTCGACGGCGGCCTCGGCCTTATCGGATTGTACGAACACGTGATCGTGATAGAACGCCGCTACCACGTTAGCGCTTATCCCGGCGCTCGCGAGCCTTCCGGATACCGAGGCGGTCAAGCCCACGGCTTCGAGGCTGGAGTGCACGTTGAGCGTTATGCGCCTCATCGCCGCTTGGTACGGCAACCCCGCGGCGTCGGCCGCTTGCCTTTCCAGGATGAGCGTGACTGCTTCCTTCTCGCGCACCACGGCCCATGGCCGGACCGCGGCCGATCGATATAGGTTCTCAGCCGTCGAATCATCGACGGCGCAGAACACGAATTCGCCTTCGATCAGCTCAGGGTCCATGGTCGAAAGCAGGATGCCCAGGTCAGTCTCTCCACTCATAGGCCGAGATTATAGGAGAAATTCGGGATAGGCAAGCGGCCGGGCCGGGATAGCGGCCATCGCTAACCCTTCCTTTTTCCGCCGCTTTTTACCATACTTACTACCATGAACACCCAGAAGCTTACGAAGATAGTCGCGACGATCTCCGACTCGCAGTGCGATCCGGACTTCCTCCGCTCCCTTTACGAGGCGGGCATGAACGTGGTGAGGCTCAACACGGCCCACCAGACCCCGGAGGCGTCGGCCAAGGTCGTCGCTAATATCAGGGCCGTCTCGGACACCATAGGCATTCTCGTGGACACCAAGGGCCCGGAGGTCCGCGTCAAGGGGCTCGCCGAGCCGCTAACGCTCAAGGCGGGCGAGACGGTTACCATCCCCAAGGTCGACGAGGTGCGCAAAGGCTTCTCCGTCTCCTACTCGGGCTTCACCGACGAGGTGCCCGTAGGCTCCCGCATCCTCATCGACGACGGGGCGATAGAACTGGCGGTCAAGAACGTCGCCAACGGCATGCTACTCTGCGAGGTCCTGAACGACGGCCTCCTCAAGGACCGCAAGAGCGTCAACGCGCCCGGCGTGCCGCTGCGGATGCCGGCCCTGTCGGAGAAGGACAAGACGTACCTCAAGTTCGTAGCCGACAACGGCGTAGACTTCGTCGCCCATTCCTTCGTCCGAAACAAGGAAGACGTGCTGGAGGTCAGGCGCATCCTCGACTCGTACGGTAGCAAGGCCAGGATCATAGCCAAGATAGAGAACATCCAGGGCGTTACCAACCTGCCGGAGATACTCGACTTCGCGGACGGCGCGATGGTCGCCCGCGGCGACCTCGGGGTGGAGATACCCTTCGAGCGCCTGCCGGGCATACAGAAGACCATCATCGAGGCCTGCGTCCGCAAGGGCAAGCCGGTGATCACCGCGACGCAGATGCTCCACACGATGATAGAGAACCCGAGGCCCACGAGGGCGGAGGTCTCCGACGTCGCCAACGCCGTGTTCGACGGCACCGACGCGCTGATGCTGTCGGGAGAGACAGCCTTCGGGAAGTACCCGCTGGAATCGGTGCGCACCATGGCCCGCATAGCGACGCAGGCGGAGAGCCAGAAGCCGAAGAGCGAGTCAGTCGTCAACGACGCGACGCCCAACCGCGTGCGCGACTACCTGGCCAGGAGCGTCGCGCTCTCAGCCCTGCGTTTGCCCATCAAGGCAATCATCGCCGACACCGAGTCGGGGCGCATAGCCAGGCTCATATCGAGCTACCGGAGCCACGTGCCCATCTACGCCTTCAGCCCGCAGCTAGCCACCGTCCGCGCGCTCAGCCTGAGCTTCGGCGTGTTCTCCGAGCAGTCCGACGCGCCCAATACCACCGACCAGCTGGTATCGCGCTCGCTCGAGCGGCTCGTCGCCCGAGGCGACGTGGAGACCGAGGACCTTGTAGCCGTCATAGGCGGCACGCCCGGCCAGAGCGAGACGACCAACTTCATAGAGATAAACACGGCCGCCTCCTGCCTCCGGGAGCAGCGCTAGGGGATGCGCGTCGGGTCCATAGCGCTCAGGACGTCGCTCGCCATCCAGCGGTCCTTCGGGATAGTCGAGGACAGGGGAGACTACCTCGTCCTCCGGACGCCCTCCGTACCGGACTACTGGTACGGCAACTGCCTCGCGATGCCCGGCCCGCCCGGACCGGGCGACTACGCGGCCTGGACGGCCCTCTTCGAGGCCGAGCTGCCCGGCCGCGCGCATCGCGTGTTCCTCGTAGACGGCGTCGACGGGAACCTGGGCGCGGCGGGGCCATTCCTCGAGCGCGGCTTCGAGGCCTCGATCCACGACGTGCTGGCGACAGAGTCGCCCCGAAGGCCGGAGCGCCGGCTCGAGGGCCTCGAGTACAGGCCGTTCTCGTCGGACGGCGACTGGGAGGCGGGCGTCGAGACGAGCCTCGCGGTCAACTCCGGCTCCCCGGGGTATTCGCGCGGCTACGTCGAGAGGTCCTTCGCCGCCACGAGGGGGGCCGTCGAGCGGGGCGCGGGCAGCTGGTGGGGCGCCTGGGACGGGAAGCGATGCGCCGCGCAGATGGGCGTCTTCCGCGACGGCGGGCTCGCGCGCTTCCGGGACGTGGAGACGCATCCCGAGTATAGGCGCAGGGGAGCCTGCAGAACCCTACTCTACCGGCTTTGCGAGGCCGAGACGGCCGCTCGGGGACCGTCGACCTTCGTCATCTCGCCTGAGGACGACGCCGTGAGGCGCATATACGAGGCAGTCGGCTTCTCCTTTAGGGAGCGCGTCGTCGACTTCTGCCTTAAGCCGCCGGACGCCTAGCGCCGACACTATACCTGGGGGACAGCGATGGGCATGTACACGAGCTTCCTGACACGAGCGGCCGGCGATAAATCGACTTGGGCCCGGCGCGGCGCCGGGTGCGTGGCGACCGGCTGTTCAGCGCGCGGTTCGGCGCGCGGCACGACGCGGGGCGCTGCCCTGGCGCTCGCGCTGGCGACGGCGGCCGCCGGGGCCGCGGGAGCCGACGAGTTCCGGTTCGCGTACGAGAAGGGCGACAAGTACCGGGTGGTCTCCACGGTCGACGAGGACGTCTACATAGACCGCCGGTACTCCCACTCCGCCGAGATAGTCAACAGGATAGCCTTCGAGGCGGCCGACGGGCGGGCCGACGGCGCTACCCTGCTCCGCGGGGACTTCTCCACGAGCGTCCGCTACGCCGGCGGCTTCTCCTACGTCGCCGACAGGATCTACCGCTCGGAGTACTGGCAGCTCCCCTCGGGCCGCTACGAGATAGGCCCCGAATACTACATGCCGACGGTACGCCACGTGCCTAGCTTCCCCGCGCGCGACCTCAAGCCGGGCGACACCTGGAACGCCCCGGGCGAGGAGCGCCACGACTTCCGGGACGATTTCGGCATAGCCGACCCCTACGTCATACCGATAGACGTCAGGTATACCTACGAGGGCCCGGGGAACCTTGAGGGCAAGCCGGTCAGGCTCGTCCGCGCCGCCTACACCGTCTTCGTCCAGCCGCCGCGGCCGCGCTCCTGGACCGTCGCCTACCCCGTGCAGATCGCCGGCTACTCCGACCAGCTCATCTACTGGGACCCGGGGCGAGGCGGTATCGCGGCCTACGAGGAGCGCTTCAAATTCGTCTTCGACCTGTCTGACGGCCGGAGCGTCGAGTACCGCGGCGTCGCGTCCTCGGACGTGGTCGAGGCGACCCGCATGGATAGGCCGGGGCTGGAGCGGGAGATGCGCGACGCGGTCTCCGGGCTCGACGACGTGAGCGTCCAGAGCGACGAGCGCGGCGTGACGATAAGCATAGAGAACATACAGTTCGAGCCCGACTCCGCGCGGCTCCTGCCCTCCGAGGCCGCCAAGATCGAGAGGATAGCCGCCATCCTCGCCGAGGTTCAGGGACGCGACATACTGGTCAGCGGACACACCGCGCTCGCGGGGACGGCCGCCGCTCGCCAGGAGCTGTCGACAGAACGCGCCAGGACGGTCGCCGAGGCCCTGATACGCCTGGGCGCCCGCGCGGCGGAGGCCATCACCGTGATAGGCTACGGCGCCGACAAGCCGGTGGCCGACAACGCGACGGTCGCGGGCATGGCCCGGAACAGGCGCGTCGAGATAACGATACTGGAGAACTGACGGATCGAGCCGGGAGGCCGAGCCCGGGATACCAGTACCCGAGGAGCGAGGGACCGCCGGGGGCGGCCCTTGCTTTTTTTTTATCCGCGGTATACCTTATATATGTTCACTTGCTCATATGTTCATATATTTACTTCGGAGGCTCAGATGAATACCGATACGGAGCAGGACCGCTGCTCGTGCTCAATAGTCCATGAGGGCCCGGTCGCCGCGGCGCGCGCCGCGGAGGCGCCGATAGCCAGGCTGCTCGGCCTGGCGGAGCTGTTCAAGGTGCTCGGCGACCCCAGCCGGCTACGGATCCTGAACGCGCTCGAGGCCGCCGAGCTGTGCGTATGCGACCTGTCGACGGCGCTTGACATGAGCCAGTCGGCGGTCAGCCACCAGCTGGCGACGCTACGCGGGGCCAGGCTCGTGCGCGCCCGTCGCGAGGGCAAGGCGATGTTCTACGCCCTCGACGACGATCACGTCAGCGAGATCGTGGGCCTGGCGTCGATCCACCTCGAGGAGAAGAAAGAATGAGCGCGGATATAGGACGCGAGTGCGGCGACGACGGCGAGGCCTGCTGCGCTTCGTGCGCGGCCCACGAGAAGGCCAGGGCGGAAGCGTTCAAGGCCGGCCCCGCCGACGGGAAGCGGAGGCTGTCGCGCGAGACGAGGCTCCAGATAGCCTCGCTGGCGGCGGCCTCGGCGATAGCGGTAGGCGGATACCTCGTCCAGGCGGCGGCGGGCCTGCCGGGCGCCGCCGCCTGGCTCACGCCGGCCTCTACCCTCGTCTTCGCCGCGGCGTACCTGCTCGCCGGGAGGGACGTGCTCCTGGCCGCGGCGAAGAACGTCGCGCGAGGCAGGGTCTTCGACGAGCTGTTCCTGATGTCCATCGCGTCGCTCGGCGCCTTCGCCATCGGCGCGATGGAGGAGGCCATAGGCGTCATGGTCTTCTATAAGGTGGGCGAGATGCTGCAGGAAGGAGCGGCGGACGAGAGCCGGCGCTCCATCCGCTCGCTGCTCGCCATGCGACCGGACAAGGCCCGCGTGAGCCGCGACGGGCAATGGGTCGACTGCCTTCCCGAGGACGTCGTCCCGGGCGACCTGGTCCTGGTGCGGCCGGGCGAGCGCGTGCCCGTGGACGGGATAGTCGTAGAGGGAGCGGGCTCGTTCGACACCTCCTCCATGACGGGCGAGAGCGCCCCGCGGGCGGCCGGGGCCGGCGACGACGCGCTTTCCGGCTTCATCGCCCTTGACGCCGCTATAACGCTCCGGGCGGAGCGCCCGGCGTCGGAGTCCTCGGCGGCCAGGATCGTGGCCCTCGTGGAGAACGCGTCCAAGGCCAAGGCCAGGACGGAACTGTTCATAACGCGCTTCGCGAAGTGGTACACGCCCGCGGTCGTGGTCGGGGCCCTACTCGTAGCGATAGCGCCGCCGCTCCTGGTACCGGGCCAGCGCTTCGCCGACTGGGCCTACCGGGCCCTCGTGATGCTCGTGATCTCCTGCCCCTGCGCCTTCGTCATAAGCGTCCCCCTCGGGTATTTCGGCGGCCTAGGCGGCGCGGCCAAGCGGGGCATACTGATTAAGGGAGCCTCGGTGCTCGACGCCCTCGCCGACGCGGGCACGGTCGTATTCGACAAGACCGGCACCCTTACGGACGGGAGCTTCAGCGTGCGCGAAATATCGCCGGCGGACGGGTTCGACGAGGAGTCCCTCCTCGGCGGCGCCGTGGCCGCCGAGACGCATTCCAACCACCCGCTCGCGGTCGCCATACGCGACGCCTGGGCGAGCACCGGCAAGCCCAGGCCCGTCTGCGACGACGGCAGCTACTCGGAGATACCGGGGCACGGCGCAGTCGCCCTCGTGGGCGGAAGGCGCGTGATAGCCGGCGGGGACAGGCTCCTGCATATCGAGGGAGTGCCCCACGAATGCCGCCCGGCCGCCGGGACCGAGATCCATATCGCCATCGCCGGGCGCTACGCCGGGCGCATCGGCGTCGGGGACGCGCTCAAGTCCGACGGGAAGTCGGCGCTCGAGCGGCTCCGCGGGCTGGGCGTGCGGCGCATCGCGATGCTCACCGGCGATTCCGGGGCCGCCGCCGACAGGGTCGCCGCCGAGGCCGGCATCGACGAGGTCCATCACGGCCTCCTTCCCGAAGGCAAGCTGGAACGTCTCGAGGCCATACTAGGCCAGGAGAAGGGGCGCGGCTCAGTGCTGTTCGTGGGCGACGGCGTCAACGACGCCCCCGTCCTGGCAAGGGCCGACGCCGGCATCGCGATGGGAGGCGGGTCTGACGCGGCCGTGGAGAGCGCCGACGTGGTACTGATGAGCGGGGAGCCTTCCCGGGTGGCGGAAGCCGTTGAGCGGGCCAAGCGCACCAGGCGCATCGTCACGCAGAACATCGCCTTCGCGCTCGGCGTCAAGCTGGCGTTCCTGGGATTGGGCGCGCTCGGCATGGCGGCGATGTGGGAGGCGGTGATAGCCGACGTCGGCGTGGCCCTGCTCGCGGTGCTGAACTCCTCGAGGGCGCTCAGGTAGGCCGGGTATAATCGCCCGTCGCTCGGCGGGCGATATCGACAGGACGATCCGCATGCATAATACTAGCATGCGGAGGCCCTTGCCATGAGCGACGATAGCGGAACGACGATCCTGCTCGTCGAGGACGAGGCCATAATCGCCCTTGCCACCAAGAGGACCCTTGAACGATTCGGGTACCGCGTCGTCACGGCTCCGTCGGGAGAGAAGGCCGTGGCGGCGGCCGAGGGAACGGCGCGCATCGACCTCGTGCTCATGGATATAAACCTGGGCGTCGGCCTCGACGGCACGGAGGCCGCCGCCCTGATACTACGCCAACGGGACCTCCCGCTCGTGTTCCTATCGTCCCATACCGAGCCCGCCGTCGTGGACAGGACCGAGGGCATCACCTCCTACGGCTATATAGTCAAGAACTCGGGCGACACGGTGCTGATCGCGGGCATCAGGATGGCCTTCAAGCTATTCGAGGCCCGCGCGAGGATCCAGGCGCAGAGCGACGAGATAGAGGCGGCCTACGAGGAGATGCAGGTCGCTAACGAGGACCTCATGCAGACGGTGGACGACCTCAACTCGGCCAACGAGAGGCTCGAGGAATCCGAGAGGCGACTATCGCTAAGCGAGCGCAAGTACAGGTCCCTGGTCGACAATAGCCACGATATCATCTACACGCTTAGCCCCGAGGGCGTCTTCACCTTCGTCTCGCCGTCCTGGACGAGGCTGCTCGGGCACGACGTCTCGGAGGTCGTCGGCTCGTCGTTCATCCCCTTCGTGCATACCGACGACGTGCCCGCCTGCGTAGCCTGGCTTCGCGACGTGGTGGAGAAGGGCCGGCGACTAGAGGGCGTCGAGTACCGCGTACGGCACGCTGACGGCTCGTGGCGATGGCATACGTCGAGCGCCGTCCCCATGACGGACGACGCGGGCGCGGTCATAGGCTACGAGGGCAACGCCAGCGACGTGACCGACAAGAAGCTGGCCCTCGATTCGCTTCGCGTCGCCGAGGAGCGCTACCGGGAGGCCCAGCGCCTGGGCAGCGTCGGGAACTGGGAGTACGACCTGAGGACCACCGGGTTCTGGGGGTCGGACGAGGCCAAGCGGATCTACGGCTTCGATCCGGAGGAATCAGATTTCTCGACCGAGGAGGTCGAGCGTTGCATCCCCGAGCGGGCTCGGGTACACCAGGCCCTCCTCGACCTCATCGGCGAAGGCAAGGAATACGACCTGGAGTTCGATATTATCCCGAAGGGCTCGGACGATCGCAGGACTATCTGGTCGGTAGCGGAGCTTCATCGCGACGAGAACGGCCGGCCCGCGATAGTGACGGGCCTGATACAGGACGTGACGGAGCGAAGGCGGACGGAACGGGCGCTAAGGGAAAGCGAGGCGAAGTACCGCACGCTCTTCGAGGTCTCGCCTCTGGGAATCGTCGTGTCCGACGAGGCGGGCAATATCGTGGACAGCAACGGCATCGCCGAGCGCGTGCTCGGACTGGGGCCAGCCGATCAGGAGGGCAAGCGGATAGACGGCGAGGGATGGCGCATCGTACGCAGGGACGGCTCCCCCATGCCCCCGGACGAGTACGCGAGCGTCAGGGCGCTCTCCGAGGAGCGCCTCGTGGAGAACGTGGAGATGGGCATCGTCAAGGAGCGCGGCGAGGTGACATGGATAAGCGTGTCGGCGGCTCCGATACCGCTCGAGGGCCTAGGCGTTGCGATAGCCTTCACGGACATAACGGAGCGCGTCGGGGCGGAAAAGCGTCCCCGTATTGATCTATCGCTACCATAGTGTATAGTTAATCCGTGAGCATACGCCTGAAGATAGTCCTCGTCGTGCTTCCCATTCTCATAGTCGCCGTCGTGCTGGCCGGCATGTCCAGCCAGATCGCCGCGACGAGGGCCGTAACCCGGATAGCCACGGAATTCCTCGACTTCAAGGCCTCCGAGCTGGAGAAGTACGCCGAGAGCCAATGGAACCTGCTCGTGGAGAACGGGGTCTCCGACAGGCCGGACATGGCCGCGGCGGCGCAGGCCGGAGTCGAGTCGTTCGCGAGGGCCATAGCGCGGAGCTCGACGGAACTGATAATCGCGGCCAGGCCCGACGGCTCCCTGGCGATGCGGACCGCGGCCGTGGAGGCGACGCCGGAGGAGACGGAGCAACTCAGGGCTCTGTTCGAGGCGGGAGGCAGGGGCTTCCTGCCGCTGGAGCTGGGCGGGGTCCAGCGCGTGGCCTCGGGCTTCCCGTTCGGACCCTTCGGCTGGTACGCCCTGGTCTCGGAGGAGCGTAGCGCCTTCTACGGCGACGTCGAGGCCATCACCCGCGGCACGGTTATCATCCTGGCCGCCTCGATACTCGCGGCCACGGCCCTAGTCCTGCTATTCGTGCGCTACATGACGCGTCCCCTGTCGACGATGGTCGTCGCCATGAGGCGGATCATCGACTCGGGAGACCTCTCGGAGCGCGTGCAGGTCGAATTCCCCGACGAGATAGGCAAGCTGTCCCATACCTTCAACCTGATGCTGGACGAGCTGCAGAAGGCCTACGACCAGATCAAGAAGTACGCCTTCGACGCGGTCCTGGCGCAGAAGAAGGAGGAGAAGGTCAGGCACATCTTCCAGAAATTCGTGCCTCAGGAGCTTATAGACCGCTTCTTCCAGAACCCCGAGGCTATGCTCGTAGGCGAGAACAGGGAGCTGGCGATACTCTTCTCGGACATACGGTCCTTCACGACGATATCGGAGTCGATGCGCCCCGACGACCTCGTCAACTCGCTCAACCGCTACTTCTCGTCCATGGTAGACATCATCATGAGGCGCAACGGCGTCATAGACAAGTACATCGGCGACGCCATCATGGCCTTCTTCGGCGCCCCGGTCAGGCACGACGACGACGCCGTCTCGTCGGTGCTCGCCGCCCTCGAGATGACCGAGTCCCTGGACGAGTTCAACGCCAAGCAGAGGGCGGCGGGTAAGCCGGAGTTCAAGATAGGCATAGGCATTAACTACGGGATCGTGACCGTCGGCAATATAGGCTGCGACAAGAAGATGGACTACACGGTGATAGGCGACATGGTCAACCTGGCGTCAAGGATAGAGGGGCTTACCAAGCCCTATAAGCAGCCTCTCATCTTCTCCGAGTTCCTGTACGAGAAGGTCAAGGGCGCCTTCCCGTGCCGGCTCCTCGATACCGTGGCGGTGAAGGGCAAGACGAAGGGCGTACGCATCTATACCGCCAGGCGGTCGGTTAGCCCCAAGGAAGCCGCCGCGTGGGCCAACCACGAGGAAGCCATGGCCACGTTCTACGCGAGGCGCTTCCGGGAGGCGGCCATACTGTTCCGCACGGTAGCCGACGACCTGGGCCAGGACGACTACGCGTCGGTCTCGATGGCGGAGCGATGCGACCGATACGCCAAGGACCCTCCGCCTGCCGATTGGAACGGCGTCGAGGTATTGCACGAAAAATGATGGAGCCCAGGCGCCTTCCGCTTGCCGTCCTAGCCCTGCTCGCTATCGCCGCGACGGCGTTCGCCCAGTCGGAGAACGCGATGGAGGTAACGTCGCTAGCCATGGACGAGGAGGCGGAGCCGTTCGCGGCAGCGCTAGGCGCGGCGCTCGCCAGGGAGCTGTCCGCCGCC
>JAHIWG010000099.1 GCA_018816345.1 Spirochaetota bacterium
GACGGCTCGAGCAGGGGCGCGGCCTCGGCGGCCCGCTTCGCCAGCACCAGGGAGAAGGCCCGGTAGAAGCGTATCCAGGCCGGGTTCTCGACTCCCTTGCCGTCGGCGAATTCCTCGAGGAACCCGACGGTAGCCTCGGTATCGTTCCGCAGGAACCGCGCGGCCCCGAACAATACGGCGTCACGCCTGAGCGCCGTCGGTCTCTGGGAACGCAAGACCGCCTCGAGCCTGTCGATGATGGCCAGGTCCCCGCGCAGGAGAGAGGTATTTATTAGGAGCCGTACCGTACGCCTGTCGTAACGTTTCTTGCTGAAGACCCGCTGCTCCAGCAGGGTCCCGAGGGCGTCCCAATCCTCCCCTTCGAGCAGGGTGAAGATACGCCAGTTGGCGGCGAAGAACGCGTTGAAGCCGACGAGCACGGCTATGAAAAAAAGGAAGAGCGGCCAGTTCCTACCCCAGAACGGCAAGGAATATTCCCCGCCCAGCAGGAAAAACGGCATTAAGAAGATAAACGCGAACGAGAAAATCAATAATGCGTTGAAAAGCACGAATATTGTTTTAAACTTCATGCGGATTATCTCCAATAATAGATACAAGGGGCTAATCCTAGCTACGCGAAAAGTCTCGAGTAGCGCGAATCGCTAAGAAAGCATAGAATATAGCCTGAGAGGGGTCAATGGGCATGAACGCCATACCGTTCAAGGAACTAGCGCCGGACACGTATTATAGCGCCCCCGTGTTCCTCGACGATACGTATATCATATTGACGCCCGAGACGCCGCTCACGTCGTCCCTCATCAACAGGCTCGCCGAATGGGAGATACGGGAGCTGTTCACCGAGGGCGAGCCTATTAAGGCGGCCGGACTCGAGGCGGTCGACGCGGAGGGCCTAGAGGAAGCCGAGGCCGAGGGCCGCCCCGTGACCTCGCAGACCGCGGGCGACAAGGAGAACCTCGCCAAGGTCACCGTCTTCTACGACCAGTTCCTCAAGTACGTGGAGACGGTCTACACGAGGTACGTGACGAAGAGCGAGATAAGCCTCAAGGAACTGTCCGACAAGGTGAAGACGCTATGCGACGTCATCCTCGAGAATAAGCGCTACGTCCTCCGCATCCTGGGCGGGCAATCCGCCACGTCGAACTACCTCGTCAACCATTCGACGCGCTCCACGGTACTGGCGATAATCCTGGGAGGGCACCTTAAGCTGCCGCCCCACAGGCTCATAGAGCTAGGCGTGGCGGCGGTCCTGCACGAGATAGGCATGGTCAGGCTCCCGCCCCAACTCTATATGGCCGATCGCAAGCTCTCCGACCAGGAGCGGAAATCGATAACCGCCCACCCCATACTCGGGTACAATATCCTCAAGGATAAGCAATTCCCGCTATCCATCTGCCTCGCCGCCCTCGAGCACCACGAGCGCATGAGCGGCACCGGCTATCCGCGCGCGTTGACCGGGGAGAAGATATCGGTGTACGCCCGCATCATCGCCGTCGCCTGCTCCTACGACGCCGTGACCGCCTCCAGGCCGTACAAGGAGGCTCGCGAGGGCTACGCCGGCATGGTCGACATCCTCAAGAACGAGGGGAAGCAGTACGACGACGTAGTCATCAAGTCCCTCGTCTACTCGCTGTCGGTCTTCCCGGTCGGTTCGTTCGTGCTCCTTACCAACTCCAAGCTAGGACAGGTGATAGACGTCAATCCCGACAATCCCCGGTACCCGGTCGTGCTCGTCCTGGGCTCCAAGACCCCGGACGGCAAGGAGACGATCGTCCAGACCTCCGAGACGGGCGTACGCATCCTGAAGCCCGTCCGCCGCGAGGACGCCGAGGCCGTGACGGCCGCGAAGGGATAATCGGCCGCCGATCTTGCCCCGCGCGGCCCTATCCGATATCCTCGAAGGAAACGAAGGCCGTTCGCGCCCGAGCGTGGCGCTACTCCCGCGCGCCTTCCAGACCTACGAAGGAGCCGCTATGGAACGTTCACCATTACAGGAAGCCCGATACGAATACGCCCCTAAGCTACCGTCAGTACTCTCAGGCGGCCTCGCTCGGATAGCCGTCGAGCGCGGAGGCGCCACGGAATCGATAGCCGATCGCGACGCGCTACGGGCGCTCTTCCCCTCGTGCTACGGAAAGCCCGTCGCGAAGTTCGTCCCGGGAGCGGGCGCGTCTAAGCGCGGAGCCATGACGGTAGGCGTGATCCTATCGGGCGGGCAGGCCCCGGGCGGCCATAACGTCATCGCCGGCCTCTTCGACGGCCTCAAGGAGGGCAACGCGGGCTCCGTCCTCCTCGGCTTCAAGGGCGGGCCCGGCGGGCTCGTCGACGACAAGGCCGTCGAGCTCGACGCGGCGACCATAGCCGAGTACCGCAACACCGGCGGCTTCGACATGATCGGCTCGGGGCGTACTAAGATCGAGACGCCCGAGCAGTTCGCCAAGAGCGCCGCCACCGCCCGCGCGCGCGGGCTGGACGCCGTCGTCGTTATAGGCGGGGACGACTCCAATACCAACGCCGCCCTGCTCGCCGAGTACTTCCTGCGGGAGAACGTCCCGTGCTCCGTCATCGGCGTCCCGAAGACGATAGACGGCGACCTGAAGAACGAGTATATAGAGGCGTCCTTCGGCTTCGATACCGCGACCAAGACCTACGCCGAGCTCATAGGCAACATAGAGCGCGACGCGGCGAGCGCCCGCAAGTACTGGCACTTCATCAAGCTGATGGGCCGCTCCGCCAGCCACATAGCCCTCGAGTGCGCGCTCCAGTGCAGGCCTAACGTCGCGCTGGTCTCGGAGGAGGTGGAGGCCAGGGGACAGACCCTCGCGCAGGTGACCGAGACGATAGTCGCGTCGGTCGCGGCCAGGGCCGCTCGCGGCATGAATTTCGGGGTCGTCCTGATCCCCGAGGGCCTGATAGAATTCATCCCCGACTTCAAGGTCCTGATAGCCGAGCTCAACGACATGATGGCCCAGAAGGGCGACGCCTTCCGCGCCCAGAAAGACGACGAGGGCCGCGTAGGGTTCGTCGCGGCCTCGCTCGCGGGCCCGGCCGCGGCCCTGTACGGGAGCCTGCCCGCCGACATCAAGCGCCAGCTCATCATGGACCGCGACCCCCACGGCAACGTGCAGGTATCCCGCATAGACACGGAGAAGCTCCTGATCGCCATGGTCGAGAAGCGGCTCGCGGAGCTGAGGGCCGAGGGAGGCTACAAGGGCTCGTTCAGCGCCCTCGCGCACTTCTTCGGCTACGAGGGCCGCTGCGCCTTCCCGTCGAACTTCGACGCCGACTACTGCTACGCCCTCGGGTACTCGGGCTTCGTCCTGGCGGCCAACGGCCTGTCCGGCTATATATCGTCGATACGCAACCTGTCGGCGCCCGCGAGCGACTGGGTAGCCGGGGGCGTGCCGCTGACCATGATGATGAACCTCGAGCGGCGCCACGGCTCCGACAAGCCGGTCATCAAGAAGGCGCTGGTCGAGCTCGACGGGGCGCCGTTCAAGGCCTTCGCCGCGGCCCGCGCCGACTGGGCCGTGGAGACCCGCTTCAGGTTCCCCGGGGCCATCCAGTACTACGGCCCGGCGGAGGTATGCGACCGCCCGACCGAGACCCTCCTCCTGGAGCACCCGAGGAAGGCCTGATCGGAGCGGCGCTTGATACGGAGCGCGGGCCGCGGGTAGAATCGCCCCGATGCTCCGACTCATACGCCGCCTGTTCCAGAAACCCTCGCCTCCGCCGCCCCAAGGCTCCTCCCCGGAGGAGCTACGGCTCGCGGACTTCTCGTCCATCGAGGCCTCGGGCTTCGAGCCCGTCGACGAGGCGCGCTACGCCGTGCGCGTCGAGGACGGCGCGCTGGCCCTCGAGCTGCGCAAGGGCGAGCTGCTCGCCTGGGCCGACGCCGGCAGCTACCGCTACGGGGACGTATCGGTGGAGGCGGAGATACGCTTCGGGGAAGGCGGCGCGAGGCGATCCGCGGGCCTGATGCTCAGGAAGCTCGACGACTCGTCGTTCGTCTACGTGCTTGTCTCGAGCGACGGGGAGGCCAGGCTCGACGCCGTGTTCAACGGCGAGCCGCGCGCCATCGTGCCGTGGACCGCCTGCCCGTGGGCCGCCGGGACCGGATCGGCGGTCCTGAGCGTCGTGTCGCGCGGCCCGCGCCTGATAGTCATGGTCAACGGGCGGTTCGCGCTCGAGGCGGAGGACGACTCCCTCGACTCCGGCCGCGTCGCGTTCGTCGCGCAGACCTACGACGGGCCGGCTACCTTCGCGCTCCAATCGCTACGCATAGACTCGAGGCCGGTCGAGGCCGAGGCCGACTATATACGCTTCGCCAGGATCGTAGCCGTCGACCCCGACCAGAGAAGGCGCCTCGCCGAGGGCTTCTTCGCGCTCGGATACTACGTGCCCGCCCTCGTCCAGCTGCGCAAGGTCGCCGACCGCGGGGACGGTAGCGCCAGGGACAAATTCCTCGAGGCGGAATGCCTCCTGCGCCTCGAGCTGCTCGACGAGGCGGCGGAGGCCATCGACGCGTGCCTGGCCCTCGACCCTTCCCTGGACGACGCCGTGGAGGAGCGCTACAACCTGCTCTACCTACGCGGGGACTACGGCCTCCTGCGCCTATCCCTCGAGGCGGACGAGACCAGGCTCCGCTCGAGCCCGAGGCTCGCCAACCTGCTCGGGCACGCCCACTACAACCAGGGTTCGTGGGCCAAGGCCGCGGAGGCCTACGGGAGGGCGACCCTAGGCGATCCCGGGATGCCTATCTACTCCAGGAACCGGGCCATGGCGCTAGAGAATTCGGGGGATCTCGTCGCGGCCTCGGCGGCGTGGCTCGCCGCCGCGAAGGGCTTCTACGAGCAAGAAGCCTGGGACGACGTGGAGGACTGCTCCCGCCGGCTCAGGGAACGCGGCTACGACAAGGCCGCCCTCGATTCCCTCGACGGGCTCGCGGCCTACGGCAGGGGCGACATGGCGACGGCCAAGGCCACGCTAACGAGGCTGGTCAAGAAAGGCGCGGAGGACGCCCCCGCCGCGTACGTATACGGGCTCGTCCTGGCGGCGGAGGGGAAGCGGGCGGACGCGACGCGCTCGTTCAAGAGGGCGGTGGAGCTAGATCCCGAAAAGCCTATCTACCGCTTCAGGCTCGCCGAGTCGCTCTTCGTCGCGGGAGAGCCGTGCCGACGCGAGATAGAGGAGGCGACGCTCGCGGCTCCGGGCGACGGTTGGACGCTCAACCTGGCGGGCCAGGCGGCGCTCGCCGGAGGGGACGCGGAAGCCGCCGCGGGGCTATTCCTGAAGGCCGCCGAGGCGCTTCCCGAGGAGCCTACGCCCGCGAGCAACCTGTCGCAGGCGCTCTCGGCCCTCGGCAGGCACGCCGAGGCCGTCGCCGCGCTGGGCGACTGGCCTGCGCGGGATTCCGCCGCCGCCAATCGCCTTGGAAACGCGCTCGCGGCCCAAGGCAGGATCGAGGAGGCGGCCGCGGCCTACGAGCTGGCCTGTTCGCTTGGCTCCGCCAATCGTTCGCTAGGCTCCGCCAATCGTTCGCCGGGCTCCGCCAATAGCTCGCTGGGCCAAGCCGATCCTGACGTCGTAGAGTACCGGATCAACCTCGCGGCCGCCTTCTACGAGCTCGACAGGCTCTCCGACGCGGAGGAGGTCCTCCGCTCGGCCCTGGAGCAGAGGGACGATCCTCGCGCCCTTAGGCTGATGGGAGACATCGCCGGCCAATTCGGCGATATCGGCCGGGCCGAGCTCGCGTACCGAGCGGCGCTCGAGCGAGAGCCGGGCGACGCGGAGACGCTGCGGCGCCTCGCCGAGCATTACCTCTCGCGCCGCCGGTACGAGCGCGCGGCCGCCGTAGCCGAGGAGCTCGCGGCCGTCGATCCGGAGGCCGCGGCCTCGGTCGAGGCCGCGATACGCGCGGCCGCCTTCGAGACTATATCGTGCGCCGCCTGCGGGATTGAGTGGGAGGCTCCAAAGCCTGTCCCGGCCGTACCGCGATCCAGGCTAAAGGGCGAGCCCCCGGACGACTCGCCTGCGGGTTCCTGCCCGGAGTGCGGCAAGGCGTACTGCGTGGCCTGCAGGAAGGACGACCTGTCGGACGGCAGGTTCACGTGCCCCGATTGCGGGACCAAGCTCAACCTGAGCGACGATAGGATCAGGTGGATCGTGCTGGAGCGCGTCAAGGCCGCGGGACGGTAAGGATCGGGGGAGCCGAGGCCGGCGCGACCGGCATCGCTTGCCATTTTAACTGGTACCGGATACTATATCGGAGAATCCACGCGCAACGGTAGGTTATCCGACGTGAAAACGCTTCCTTCTATCATGGCAATCGCTACTCTCGCCGCCTGCATGGCCTCGACGCGGGTCTCGGCCCAGGAAATAGTCACCGCGGATAAATTCTTCAAGGACGTATCGGCCAGGTACTCGGCCATCAAGGACTACGAGGCGTCGGTCGAGGTCATTGCGGGTACGCAGAAGATGTCGGGAACCGTCATCTACAAGGCGCCCACGCTCATGAGGATGGACTTCGCGGTTCCCGAGTCGCAGGTCATTGTGTACGACGGCCAGAGCCTCGTCGTATACGTGCCCGAGTACCGCGCCGTGCTCAGCCAGCAGACCGGCTCGGGCGGGCCCGCAGCCGCCGCCGCTACGGGCGACGGCCTCCGCATGCTCGGGAGGAACTACTCCATGAGCTTCGAGACGGTCCCGACGCCGGTTCCCCTTCCCGGCTCCGAGTCGGAGAGCGTCATCCGCCTCGTGCTTTCCCGGCTCACCGTCGCCGAGGGCTTCAGGACCATTACCCTATCGATAGACCCCGATCGTCTCCTGATACGGAGGATGGAGGGGACTACCCTCGCAGGAGACCTGATCTCGTACGATTTTACCAAAATAAAGCTAGATCAGGATATTCCGGCGATTAAATTCGTATACGATTCTCCTGCTTCTGCTAATATGTACAATAATTTCCTATTCAGCTCGGATAATTAGGGAGCGGCGACGAACCCATGAACGCTATCGCGATAGGTGAACAGCTAAAAACGGCTCGGGAGGCTCGCGGCCTTAGCATCGACTACGTCGCGGACGAGACTAACATCGCCAAGCGATACATCGCCGCGATGGAGAGCGAGGACTTCTCGATCTTCCCCGGGGAGCCGTATATCGTCGGGTTCCTCCGGAACTACGCCGAGTACCTCGGCCTTGAGTCGGCGTCCATAGTCCAGGCCTTCAGGGGCATCAGGATACAGGAGCAGCCGGTACCGATACAGGAGCTGCTGCAGCCTAAGCGCGCCATCGCGTGGCCGTTCCTACTCGCCGGCGCCGTCGTCGCGCTGGGAGCCGCGGGCTTCTTGGCCGTCAGGGCCTTCGGACCGAGGCCGGAGCCCGCGGCCCCTACCCTCACCAGGTCGGCGCCGGTTCAGCACACCCTCGATTCCGCCCAGTTCGAGAAGCGCCTTTACGAGGGCGACACGCTCCTCGTCCCCTACCTCAACGACAGCTATAAGCTCAACGTATCCAAGATAGACGACAGGGTAGCGATAGAGACGCCCGTCGGCGTCACGCGGTTCATGCTCGGAGAAGAAGGATCGATCGACCTCGATAAGGACAACCTTCCCGAGCTATTCGTGTTC
Source organism: Spirochaetota bacterium (assembly GCA_018816345.1). Classification (GTDB taxonomy): domain Bacteria; phylum Spirochaetota; class Spirochaetia; order Treponematales; family UBA12059; genus SZUA-370. The sequence continues at coordinate 7,626 of JAHIWG010000099.1, forward strand.
ATAGTCGACTTCCAGAAGAACGACCCGTCGAGCGGCGCCGTGATACGCTTCAAGGCGTCCGAGGCCCTGGCCGGGTTCCTTCCGTCCGCCTCGAGTCCCTCGCCCGGCCCGTCGCCGACGCCGGGGCAGCCTACCCAGGCAATAGCGCCCGGAACCCCCGGCGCCGCGCCCTCCCCGAGCGCGGGAGCGCAGGCGACGGCCGCCTCCGAGCGTCCTTCCACGCAGGAATCCATCGTGTTCTCCGGCAAGCGCAGCCCCTACCCCTTCGTCGTCAACGTGACGTTCAGGAACTACGCGATGTTCCGCCACGAGATAGACCGCAAGGAGCGGGAGGAGCGCTACTATAACAAGGGCGACCAGATAAGCGTGACGGCCAACAACTCGGCCAAGCTCTGGGCCAGCAACGCCGCCGCCTGCAAGCTGACGATACAGGCCTCCGGGGGCCAGAGCGCCGACGTAGAGCTAGGCTCGCCGGGCGAGGTCGCCGTCAAGCAGGTCCGCTGGGTCCAGTCCGACGACGGCAGCTGGAGCCTCGGGGTCTACGACGTAAATTGAAGACCTTCTACATAGACAACCACGGCTGCGCCAAGAACCAGGTCGACGCCGAGGAGATGGCCGCCAGGCTCGTCTCCGAGGGCTGGGCCTCGTCGGCTTCCCTGTCGGGTGCCGCCCTGGTCATAGTCAACACCTGCGGCTTCATAGAGGACGCTAAGAAGGAGTCCCTGGAGGCCGTGATAGCCGTCAAGGCGGCCTACCCGGGCAAGCGGGTCCTCGTCGCGGGATGCCTGTCCCAGCGGTACGCCGACGCCCTCGGCTCCGACCTCGCCGAGGCCGACGGGGTCTTCGGCAACGGCGACCTATCGCTCGTCGGCCGCGCCGCCGACGCCGCGCTCCGAGGCGACAGGAGGACGACGGCCCCGGAACGCGTATCGTACGCCCCGGCCCGCCGCGGCCCGCTCATGGGTTTCCCCCGCTCCGCCTACCTCAAGATAGCCGAGGGCTGCGACAACCGCTGCTCGTTCTGCGCGATACCCTTGATCCGCGGCGGCATCTCGTCCCGCGACCCCGAGGACGCGGCGGCCGAGTTCTCCGAGCTCGTCTCCTCCGGGGCCTACGAGGTCTGCCTCATAGGCCAGGACCTCGGCTCCTACGGCCAGGATCGCGCGGGCAGGCAGCTCCTGCCGGATCTATTATCGGCCATCTCGTCGGTGCCCGGGGACTGGCGCCTACGCATGCTGTACATCCATCCCGACCGCTTCCCAAGGGCGGTCCTGGACGCGTGCGCCAGCGACGAGCGCATCCTCCCCTACTTCGACCTCCCGTTCCAGCACGCCTCCGAGCGCGTCCTCAGGGCGATGAACCGATCCGGCGACGCGGACCGATACCTAGGCCTCCTCTCCGACATCCGCGGCGCCCTTCCCGCCGCCGTCATACGCTCGACCTTCCTCGTGGGCTTCCCCGGCGAGGACGACGACGACTTCGCCGCCCTGCGCCGCTTCCAGGACGCGGCGCGGGTCGACTGGCTGGGCGCCTTCGCCTACAGCCGCGAGGAGGACACCCCCGCGTACTCCCTGAAGGGACGCGTCGCGAAGAGAGTAGCGCAAGGCCGCAAGAAGGAGATAGAGGACGCCCAGCGCCCGCTGACCGAGGCGGCCCTTGAGCGGTTCGTCGGCACCGCCCAGACGGTGCTCGTCGAGGAACGCATCGAGGGCGAGGACCTGGCCATCGCCCGCGGCTACATGAACGCCCCCGACGTGGACGGCTCCGTCGTCGTCGTGGGCGGCGACCTGAGCCCCGGCGACGTCCTGCCCGTGACCGTGTTGGCGGTCCGCGGAGTCGACCTCGAGGCGGCCCCTCGTGCCCGCTAAGCTACCCGACTACCTATCGGGCCTGAATCCGGAGCAGCTCGAGGCCGTCCTGCACGAGAAGGGCAACCTGCTCATACTCGCCGGCGCCGGATCCGGCAAGACGCGCGTCATCACGACGAAGATAGCCTGGCTGATACGGGAGCGGGGATACGCGCCCGAGTCTATCCTCGCCGTCACCTTCACCAACAAGGCGGCCGCCGAGATGCGCGAGCGGGCCTGCGCCATAGAGGCGTCGTGCGCCCGCGCCAACCTGCGCACCTTCCACTCGTTCGGGGCCTGGTTCCTCCGCAGGAACGCCGCCGCCGCGAGCCTTGACCGTGACTTCACGATCTACGACGACGACGACTCAACGACCCTCGTCCGCGCGGCCTGCCCCGAGATGTCCCGGCCCGAGGCGGGCAAGCTGGCCTCCGCCATAGCCCGCGCCAAGGATTACGGCCTCGCCCCGGACTCGCAGGAGCTAGACCGCCGCTTCGGGGAGAGGGATTTCCGCAGGCGCTACGCCGAGTACGAGCGCCGCCTCCGGGCCACCGGCAACGTGGACTTCGGCGACCTGATATCCCTGCCCGTCCGCGTCCTCGAGCGGGAGCCGGCGATCCGGGAGCGCACGCACGCGCGCTTCCGCGTCATACTCGTCGACGAGTACCAGGATTCCAACGTCGCCCAGTTCGAGCTCTTAAAGGCCCTGGCGGGCCCCGGGGCCTACGTCTGCGTCGTCGGCGACGACGACCAGAGCATCTATCGCTTCCGCGGCGCCGAGGTCAAGAACATACTCTCCTTCCCCGAGGTCTTCCCCGATACGGGCATAGTCAAGCTCGAGCGCAACTACCGCTCCTACCAGAGCATCCTGGACATAGCCAGCCGCGTCGTGGAGAAGAACGAGGGCCGCATAGGGAAGACGCTAAAGGCCACGAGGAAAGGCGGCGAGAAGCCGGTGCTCGCGGTCCTGCGCGACCACGACGAGGAGACGGCCTACTGCGTCCGCGTCGTGGACGCCCACGTCCGCAAGGGCGGGGCCTTCTCCGACGTCGCCGTACTGTATCGCACCAACGCGCAGTCGTTGGCCTTCGAGCGGGCCTTCCCCGCCGCCGGCGTACCGTACCGACTCGTCGGGGCGCTGCGCTTCTACGAGCGCGAGGAGGTCAAGGACGCGCTGGCGCTCCTGGCCCTCGCCTCCAACTCCCGCGACGAGGTCGCGTTCAGGCGGGTCGCTAACAAGCCGTCCAGGGGAATCGGCGAGGCCAGCCTCGAGGCCGTCATGGAGATAGCCTTCGCCGAGGGCGGCGACCTCGTAGCCGCGGCCGCGGCGGCCAAGGCCAAGTCGGCCAAGGCGCGCTCCGGCCTCGCTTCGTTCGCGGCGCTGATGGGCCGGATAGCCGACAGGCTCGGGCCGAGCGACGAGTCGGCCTACGACGACGGGGCCGACGGCGACGGGCTGCCGCTGCCCGGGGCCGTCCGCCGCGGCTCGCAGGAGAAGGCCGACAGGCTCTCCGGGATAGTCGAGTACGCCGTCAAGGAATCCGGGCTCCTCGAGTACCATAGGGGCCAGGACGAGGTCGCGGGCACGCAGAAAGTGTCCAACCTCGACGAGCTGGTCAACGCGGCCAGCGACTACCCCGCTACCCGAGCGGGGTTGACGGCCTTCCTCGAGGCCGTCGAGCTAGACCGCGCCATGTCCTCGGGCGAGGCCGGCCAGGACGCCGTGACCCTCATCACCATGCACAATACCAAGGGGCTCGAATTCCCCGTCGTCGTGATAGCGGGAATGGAGCAGGGGCTCTTCCCCCGCGAGGACGACGCCGACGAGGACCTCGAGGAGCAACGCCGCCTCTTCTACGTGGCGCTGACGCGGGCCAAGGACGAGCTCCATATCACCTACTGCAGGCGGAGGCTGTTCCGCGGCAGGATCATGGACTACGAGCCTTCGCGCTTCCTCGCCGAGGTGCCAAAGGGCATGCTCAGGCCGTTCGGGGGCAAGCTCGACCTCTCGGCCGCCGAGGCGGCGGGGAAATGGCGGGCGGGAGCCCCCGTCTACCACGACGACCACGGCTCGGGGCGCGTCGTCAAGGTAGCCCCGGCGGGGGAAGCCGGCGTCTGCGTGACGGTACGCTTCGAGACGGGCCGTACCCTGCAGTTCTTCCCGAAATTCACGAGCAAGCTAGAGATCGTCTCGGACTAGGATAGGAGCGACCATGGACGACCTTTTGAGGCTCCTGCCTCCCATCAGGCGGACGCGCGGCGCCAGGCTCTACGCCTCGGACGGGCGGCGCTTCCTCGACCTCTGGCTAGACGGGGGACGAGGCATCCTGGGCGAGCGCGACCGCCGCGCCCGTACCATGGCGGCCAACGCGGCGGACAAGGGCCTGACGCGCCCCTACCCCGGCCTTTACGACGAGCGCTTCGCGAAGTCGGTGTCCGAGGCCTGGCCGGGGTTCGGCTCGGTCAAGGCGTTCTCGAGCGAGGAGTCGGCCCTGCAGGCGGCCGCTCGCGTCCTCGGCCCGGCCTTCGCCACGGTCGATTCGGCGCGCAGGCCGAATCCCGGCTCGAATCCCGGCTCGAATCCCGGCTCGAATCCCGGCTCGAGCGCCGTTCGGAGCGCCGTCCTCGCGATAGCCAGGCCGTTCGCGGCCGTATGCGCCGAGGCGGACCTGGCTATGCCGGTACTGCCCTGCCCGCGCCCGTACGCGCCCTGGTGCCTGATGGCCAGGGACGGTTCGGCCGCGGCGGCCGCCTTGGCCGCGGAACCTGGAGAGCTCGTCGCGGCGCAGTCGCTCTTCGCGGCCTCTCGCGGGCTTTGGAGCCTAGGACAGGCGGTTAAGGACGGTTACGACGAACGACTGTGGGCTAGGTTCGACAAGCGCCTAGGCGCTTTCTTCGAGCGCTCCGGCCCCTACGCCTTCGCCCGCCTCGACGACGAGCGATACCCGGATTTCTTCCGCGCCGCGCTCTGCGGGGGCGCCCTCGTCGCTCCTAGGCCTAATGCCCCCTCGGTCGTGCCGCCAGATTTCGACGACGGCGAGCTCGTCGCCCTCGCGAGGGCCCTGGAGAAGGCCTTCCCGCGAGCCTAAAGAGCCTAAGGGGATTAGAGCCTATCGAGGGCCGCGACGCTGTCCCTGACGCTCTGGAGCCACTCGGCGCGCCGCTCCGGGGTCGAGGCGCCCACGTCCAGGAAGTTGAGCCATCTCGCGCCCCGGACGCCGCAAGCCTCCAGGGTGCCCCTGCACAGGGCGGCCTCCACGGACGTATGGACGGCCTTGGGCGCGCCCATGGTGGTTATGGCCGTGGCTCCGCGCAGGCCCGTCAGCTTCGGCGAGAAGTCGGCCTCGGCGAAGGCCCAGTCGGGCAGGAACACCTTGTCGAAGAACCCCTTTAAGAGGGCCGGCATCGTCTCCCACCATACCGGGAAAACCAGGAACAGGTAGTCCGCCTTCATGATGCGCTCCTGGTAGGCGCCCACCATGGGATCCAGGAACCTCCCCTTGGAATAGACAGCGAGTTCCTCGGCGCTCATCACCGGGTCGAAGCGGTCGGCATGGAGGTCTATGGTATCGATATCGTGCCCGCGCGCGCGCGCCTCGCCGGCGAGGGTCGCGAGCACGGCGTGGTTGAAGCTCCCGGTCCAGGGATGGTCTATGACGGCGAGCAGTCTCACGATCGGCTCTCCTTCTTCTTCAGGTTTAGGACGAGGACGCCGGCCACGATGAGCGCGCCGCCTACGAGCTGAAGGCCGGTCAGCCGCTCGCCGAAGAACAGCGCCGACAGCCCGACGGTGAACAGCGGCTCTATGGTCGATACGAGCGCCACGTCCGACGCCCCTATGACCCGCATCGCGGCGAACAAGGTCACGATGGGCACGATGGAACCGAGCGCGGCCAGGCCTACGATTCCCGCTACGGCCGGGAAGGAGGCCGGGACGAGGAAGCTGCCGGTCGCCGCGACTACTATCCAGTATACGACGGCCGACGAGGCCATCAGGTTGGCGGCGATGAAGATCGGGTCGATGCCGGCCGTGGCGCGCTCCCCGATGACGAGGTAGGCGGCGTAGGTGACGGCGACCGCGAGGCCGAAGGCGTAGCCTACGAGCGGATAGGCGCCTCGGGTCCACAGCGTAAGGACGCATCCGGCGATAGACAGGACCAGCGCCGCGATCTGAGCGCGGCGCGGCCTCCGCCCGAGGAACGCGAACGATATGCCGACGACGAAGGCGGGATACAGGTACAGGAGGAGCGACGCGAGGCCGGGATCCAGATAACGCACCGCGAGGAAGTATAGGCCCGCCTGCGGCGCGAAGCCCAGCACCCCCAGGAGCAGGGCGTTACGGTATTCCCTGGGGGGCCGCCTATGGCCGCCTCGCCTGACGAGCATGAACCAGAGAGCCGCGGCCGCGAGGCTGAAGCGCCAGGCCAGCGCCTGGGCCGGCTCCATGCCCTGAGAGTAGGCGAGCTTGGCGAATAGGCCGAGCGTCGAGAAGGATATGGCCGAGACGGCGGCTAGCGCTACGCCCCTGGCCCTCTGGCTTATACCGCTCCGGCTTATCCCGCTCGAGCCCGCCGCCCCTGGACCTGTCGGGCCAGGAGGCCTTAGCCGGCTCACGATCCGGAATCGAAGGCTACGCCGCCCAGGCGGTAATCCTCCGACCGGACGGAGGCTCGGACCCGCTCGGCGTCGGCGACCTTGCGCTCGAGCTCCGGGAGGCGCCACGCCCCGCCCTCCGCCGGGTCGCCGCCCTCGTAGGCGGCCAGTTCCTCGAGGGCCCGGCGCCCGGCGGCCGAGTTCTTCGGCCTAGCCGCGGCGGGCAGGGACGCGACGTCGACGGCGCCGACGGAGGCGGGCGAGGCCACCGCCTCCGCGTAGAGCGCGCGGCGCATGTTGCCTTCCCTGATGCGCTCGTTCTCCGCGGCTACCCTCCCCGAGCGCAGCGCCGGCACCAGCCAGAACAGGGCGGAGAACGCGAGCGGCACTATCCCGAGCCCGATCGTCATGATCGCCAAGGGATTCGCCGAGACCTGGGACAGCAGCTGGGCCACGAACCAGAACAGGTAGGTGCCTCCCGTTACCGGCCGCTGAGCCAGGGCCTCGACGCCGAGCGAGCAATAGAGGAAGTACGAGCCGAAGGCGAGGTTGACGCCGTTGATGGCAGCGTACCAGAAATTGGCTTTCTTATCGTTGGCCGAGAAGGCCCGCACACGCTTGAGCGGCGAGTCGGCCGCCCCTTCGTCGTCGGCCCTGGAGCGCAGGAGCAGCTTGGGGAAGCGGTAGTATACCGTCCCGGCCTCGCTCACCTCCGGGCTGCCCTCGAACTCGTAGAGGTAGCGGTTGATGGCCCTGTCCGCCGCGTCCGGGGAGAGGCCCGTCACGGCCATGAAGTCCTCGAGGAGTATGACGCCCTTCTTGGCCCGCGCGAGGGCTACGAAGGCGCGCTTCTCCACGGCGTCGTGGTCGGCGTTGGGATCGGGCTCGCCGAATACGAAGGAGAAAATGGCCTTATGGAGGGGGCGCCTGTTCTCCCTGCTCCTACCCCTGGCGCCCGACTCGTAGCGCCTCTGGCCCGGGGACTTGAAGACCTCGTTATAGAACCATATGCGGACGAACAGGTCGATGAGCCTCGCGGTCAGGCCTAATCCGCCCCCGCGGCTCCTGCTCTTCCCGCGGCTGTCGGAGGCGGTGCCGGCGACGGAGGCGAGGACGGCGAGCACGGCCAGGGCGATGAACAGGGCGAAGTAGCCCACGAGCATCACCATGATCCAGGCCTTGAAGAGGAACGTGGCGACGGCAGCGGACCCCTTCCGGAACGCCTTCAGGGCCTTCTTGAGCGAGGGGCCGAAACCCCGGTATCGGCTCCTATAGCCGTCGGGGAACGAGTATAGTATCTCTCCGGACTCGGTGACCTTGAGCCTGCCGCCGAATTCGTCGGCCACCGCCGGCAGTTCCGCGTCTACCTGCGGCTTCGGGAGCCCGGTGAACGCGACGATATCGGCGGGGGCCGCCTCGCCGCGGCGCTGCTTGAAAGTCCGCAGTATCGCCTCGCGGACAGAATCCTTGTCATAGTCCAGGACGTCGGCTTGCTTGGCCATCATCGCTCCTCATCGGTAGTGCTAACGGACGCTCTCGTACAGCGAGACGTACTCGCGCGCGGCGGCGTCCCACGAGAAATCCAGGAGCATCGCCCGTCGCCGCATGGCGTCGAGCTGCTCGCCCCTATTGTAATACGCCCAGACGGCCCATCCCGTAGTATCGTAGACGGCGCGGGGCGTCAAGTGATCGAACAGGAAGCCGGTGCCGGCTCCGGTCTGCTGGTTGAAGTTCGATATAGTATCGGCCAGGCCGCCCGTCCTGTGCGCGATGGGAAGGGTCCCGTAGCGTAGCGAGTACATCTGGTTGAGGCCGCAGGGCTCGTAGCGGCTCGGCATCATGAAGAAGTCGGAGCCCGCCTCTATGAGGTGGGCGACCCGCTCCGAATACCCTACCCTGGCCTTGAAATTGGGCTTGGCCTCGGAGAGCGCGGTTATGGCGGCCTCGCACCACGCGGCCCCGGTCCCCTGGACGGCGAACTGCAGGTCTATGTCGTCGCACAGCCTGGGCACGCAGCCGTAGGTCGCGCTAAAGAGCTCGCCTATGCCCTTCTGGTCGGTCAGCCGCGACACCATGCCTATGAGCGGCTTGTCCGGCTCCACGGGGAGGCCGAATTCCCTCTGCAAGGCCTCCTTGCACGCGGCCTTGCCGGACAGGTCGGACGCGGAATAGCGCGCCGGGAGGTAGTCGTCGGCCGAGGGGTTCCAGTCTACCCCGTCGACCCCGTTCAGGATGCCGACCAGGTTGGAGCCTCGCGAGCGCAGGAGCCCGTCCAGGGTACAGCCCAGCTCCGGCGTCTGGATCTCCCGCGAGTAGGTAGGCGAGACGGTCGACAGGACGTCCGCGCAGGCGAGGCCGGCCTTGAGGGCGTTTATCGAGTCGTAGTACTCGAAGCCGGCCCCGTGGAACAGCTCCCAGGGAAGGCCGAGGTAGGGGAAGCTGTCCTTGGGATAGATGCCCTGGTACCCGAGGTTGTGGATAGTCAGGAGGCTGGCGCAGTCCGCGTACGCGGGCTCGGAGTAGCGCTTGTAGACCGGCGCGAAGGCGGCGGGCCAATCGTGGGCGTGCAGCACGTCAGGTTTCCAGTCGAGGGAGTCGCAGAGCCTGAAGGCCGCCCTCGAGAAGAACGAGAACCTGCGGGCGTTGTCGGCGTAATCGGGCTCGGCCTTGGAGCCGTAGATACCCTCCCTCGCGAAGAAGCCGTCGTGGCCTATGAAGTATACGGGCACGTCGGAATCGGGAAGAGCGCCCCGGAAGACCGCGGCCCGTTCCCCGCTTCCCTTGAGCCCGCGGCCGACCGCGGTAGCCGTGGCGGGGCCCATCGGGACGTCCAGCTCGAACGGGAGCCTCTCGAGGCCCGACTCGGGGATATGCCCGTATCGGGGCATGACGACCCGGACGTCGTGGCCTAGGCGGCGCAGGGCCTTCGACAGGGCGGAAACGGCGTCGGCGAGTCCGCCCGACTTTGCGAAGGGCGCGGCCTCGCTAGATACCATGAGCACGTGCACGTGTCGGCTCCTCGATGTCGTCGTTCGACTGCCTCACTGGGGTCGCTTGCTAGGAGTATATATAAATACCGGCGGGAGGGCAACGTAGAACGCCTATCCCGTGGCCGCGGTCCGCTCCGAGAACGGGCTCGCGCGCTCCATGACGGCGCGCACGACGGAGCCTTCCTGGCCGACGAGGCCGGGGTCGGCGGCGAGGAGCGCCGCGGCGTCTTCCCTGGCGGCCTCGAGTATATCGACGTCCTTGACCGGATCGGCGAAGCTGAGCCGCAAGGCTCCCGACTGGGTCGTCCCGGTGATCTCGCCGGGGCCTCGGATACGGAGGTCCTCCTCGGCTATCTCGAACCCGTCGGCGGTCGACTTCATCGCCATGACGCGCCGCTTGCCGTCCTCCGACAGGCGCCCGCCCTCGTCGCCGCGGGCGTCCGACCATACGAGGAAGCAGTACGACTGGAGCGAGCTACGCCCTACCCGGCCTCGCAGCTGGTGCAGGGCGGCC
>JAHIWG010000100.1 GCA_018816345.1 Spirochaetota bacterium
AAGAGTATCCTCCCATGATAGGAGGCGCGGTACGCCGGACCGCGCCTCCCTTCGGGGAGCGCCCGATCCGGCTAGCCTTCTGCGGCCTCTACGACCATCGCAGGCCCCTCGCCTCGTTCGGTCACAGTTCCTACGATCGCGGCCGCGTGGCCCGCGGATCGCAGCTCATCGAGGCAGGCCTCGGCCCGCCCGCTAGGTACGGCGGCCAGGAGGCCGCCCGAGGTCTCGGGCACGAAGAAGAGGCCCCGGAAGGCCTCGTCCAAGCCCGCGGCGAACGCCACGCTAGGCGCGTAGAACGCCCTGTTCCTATGCGCGCCGCCGGGCAGGAACCCGGAGGCCGCTAGCTCGGCCGCGCCCTCTAGGTAGGGTAGCGCCCCCGCGAATACGCGCAGGCCCACGCCGCCCTTGTCGGCCAGCTCCAGCGCGTGACCCGCGAAGGAGAACCCCGTCACGTCGGTGCAGGCGCGCGCTCCGTGCCTGACGAGCGCGCGGAGGGCGTCGCGGTTGAGCCGCTTCATCGACGCTATCGCCCCGGCCAGGACGTCAGACGGGCAGGCCTCGTTCTTGGCGGCCGTCGTTATGGCGCCGGTGCCGAGGGCCTTCGTCAGCACGAGGGCGTCCCCGGGAACGGCCCCCGACTTGAGGAGCACGCTATCGGGATGGGCGAAACCGACGACGGCCATGCCGAACTTCGGTTCCGGGTCCAGGATAGTATGCCCGCCCGCGACGGCGCATCCCGCTTCCGCCGCCTTCTCCGCCCCTCCGCGAATAATCTCGGCGACGGCCTCCGCTCCCAGGTCCGGCGGGAACGCGGCGAGGTTGAGGGCCAGTATCGGCTCGCCTCCCGTCGCGTAGACGTCCGACAACGCGTTCGCCGCGGCTATCGCCCCGAAATCGTACGGATCGTCGACGACGGGCGTGAAGAAATCAGCGGTAAAGATGATGCACCGCGTATCGTCGACCCTATACACCGCCGCGTCGTCGCCCTCGTCGAGCCCGGCGAGGAGAGAAGAGGCGCGTTCCTTTGGCACTAGGCCGGCTAATGGACGCAGAACCTGCGCCAGGGCCTCGGGGCCCATTTTAGCCGCTCACCCGGCCGCCGAGCACATCGACGTAAGCCGTATCTCGTCCCTGTCCATCTTCCCTCCTTTCCGCCGTCCGCGCCCCGGAAAGGGGAAGCGGCGGCTCGATTCGAGCGAGCTCAGGATACCAGCGAAATATCGCGGGCGCAAGCTCGATAGTTCCGGGGCAGTATCGAACGCCGCCTCGCGAGCCTCGGGGCCGGGGACCGCGATCGGCGGGGCGCGTTGACATCGACCGGCTCCTCCCATAGTATTGAAAGCGTCGCGCCCTTGAACGCATGACCGCGACATGGAAGTTGATGGGGTCCGGTGGCTCCCGCGGTCTTCAAAACCGTCGGTCGCGCCTAGCGCGACGGTGGGTTCGATTCCCGCCTCTTCCGGTATGACCACTAACGAACGCTTCGCGGGCATCCCGCAGGTAGAGCGCCTTCTCGAGGACGAGGACATAAGCGCGTACTTCCCCCTCGTATCGCGGCCTCTGGCGGTCAAGGCCGTGGCCCGCGCCCTCTCCGCCGAGCGAGAGCGGGCCCGCGCCGATCCGTCGTACGTCGCCGACGAGAAGGTATGCCGGGCCGCGGCCCTGTCGGCGCTCAAGGTCATCGAGAGGAAACGCCAGCGCAAGGTCCTGAACGGGACCGGGATAGTACTCAATACTAACCTCGGGAGGGCTCCCCTCTCCGGGACCGCCTGGGACGGGGCCAGGGAGGCGAATACCGGCTACGCCCCGGTGGAACTCTCCTTGGAGACGGGGAAGCGCGGCGCTCGGGGCGCGCTTTGCCGGGAGCTCGCGGCGGCGCTCGCGGGGGCGGAGTCCGCCCTCATCGTCAACAATAACGCCGCGGGGGTCCTGCTCGCGCTTTCCGCCCTGGCCAGGGGCAAGGAAGTGATAGTCGCCCGCGGGGAGCAGGTGCAGATAGGCGGAGGCTTCCGGGTGCCCGACATCCTGGAACTGGCCGGAGCGCGATTCGTCGAGGTGGGCACGACCAATATCGTCACCGCGGACGATTACAGGAAGGCGATAGGCCCGGAGACGGCCTGCGTCCTCGTCGTCCATACGTCCAACTTCGCGCTGCGCGGCTTCGCCTCGAAGCCGGGCTTAGCCGAGCTCGTCCGGGCCGTCGCTCCGGTTCCCGTCATCGCCGACCAAGGCTCCGGATGCATCGACGCGGGAGTTCCCGGCGAGACGCGAGTCCGGGATTTCATCGAGTCTGGATGCGCCCTCGCGTGCTTCTCGGCCGACAAGCTCCTAGGCGGGCCCCAGGCCGGCATAGCGGCGGGCCGGCCCGACCTGATAGCGCTTATGGCGGCCCACCCGCTCTATAGGGCCTTCCGGCCCGGCAAGGCTATCTACTCGCTCCTAGAGGGCACCCTGGTCGAGCGCCTGAACGGCGAGCCAGGCCCCGCCAGCGCGGCCCTCGCGGTGCCCGCCGACGAGCTCAAGAAGCTAGCGAGGAAGATACGAGGAAGGCTACCTAAAGGGAGCGTCTCGCTAGTAGACACGGAGGCGGCCTCCGGCGGCGGTTCCGGCCCCGACGAGGTCTTCCCCTCGATCGGGTTGCGCATTACGCCGTCTTCGACCGCGGACGCCCTGCAGTCGGCGCTCCGGAAGGCTCCCGTGCCGCTCGTGGCTATAATCCGCGACGGCGCGGTGGTCGTCGACATGGCGACCCTCGCCCGCGAGGACCCCGCCGTCGTCGCCGAGACGATAGCCTGGGGCCTCGACCGCAGCGCCTCGCTGCGCGCCCTTGCGAGCCGCATCGTCAAGGCAGCCGACTCGGGCGATTCGGGCGGCTCGGGCGACGACGACGCCCCGGACGCCGCCGCCGAGCTCAGATGAGGGTCGTCGGCACGGCCGGGCACGTCGACCACGGCAAGACGGCCCTTATCAAGTCGCTGACGGGCATCGACGCCGACCGCCTTCCCGAGGAGAAGGCCCGCGGCATGACGACCGACCTCGGCTTCGCGTACTACAGGGGCGGGAACGGCGAGTACGTCGGCGTCGTAGACGTCCCCGGCCACGAGCGCTACCTCCGCAACATGGTCGCCGGGGCCTGGGGCCTCGACCTCGTCGTCCTAGTCGTGGCGGCGGACGACGGCTGGATGCCCCAGACGGGCCTTCACGCCTCTATCGCCGCGTCGCTCGCCGCGCCCTCGGTCGTCATCGCCGTGACCAAGGCCGACGCCGTCGAGGCGACGCGCGCGGAACGGGTCGCCCTCGATTCGGTCGAGAGGGCCTCGGCCTTATTCGGCTTCAGGCCCGAGGCGGTCCTAGTATCTAACGTCACTGGCGAGGGCTTGGGCGAGCTAAAGGCCGCGATAGGCCGCGCGCTCGAGGCGCGCCCCCCCGCGGTCTCCGACGGGGCCTATCTCTACGTCGACAGGGCCTTCTCGCCGCTCGGCGGCGGCACCGTCGTCACGGGCACCCTCGTGGGAGGCTCCGTCGGCTCCGGCGACGAGCTGGAGCTGCTGCCGAGGGGTGAGCGAGTCAAGGTGCGCGGCGTACAGAGCTACCGCGAGCGGGTAGAGCGCGCATTCCCGGCCTGCCGCGCGGCCGTCTCGCTCACCGGCCTCAAGGGAGGCGTCGTGCGCGGCGACGTGCTTTCCGCCCCCGGTTCCGGGGTCGTCTGCGGTAGCGAGCTCCTCGTCAGGTTCCTACCCTTGCCCGGCTCGGAGAGCCTGTTCCCAGCCGACGCGAAGGGCCGGCCCGCCCTTCGCCCCGGCCTGGAAGCCGAGCTGGCGGCCGGCAGCGCCAGGCGCGACGCGGAGCTATGGCCAATAGGAAAGACAGGCTTCGCGCGGGCCGTCCTTCGTTCGCCCCTCGCCTTCCCGGCCGGCTGCGGCTTCGTGGCACTCAGGCGAGGCGGGGCGGAGCTGCTTGGCAGGGGCGTCATCGCGCGGCCGATCAGGGCCGCGCCCGAAGGACGGAAGGCGCTCGCCGCGGCCCTGCCCCGCGCCGTCGCCTCGACCGATGCCCTCGAGGAGGCCGGCTTCGGCCGGGACCGCTCCCTCGCCCTACGCGTTTCCGTGGCCGTGTTCTACCAAGGCTGGACGGCCGCCCCGGAAGGCGTGCCGCTAGGAGTCGCCTTAAAGGCCGGATTCGAGCCTGCCCCGGCCCCGGGGGCCGCGGACGAGGCCGCGTTCCTCTTCGACCCTGTACGATGGGCGGCGTACGCCGAGGCCGTAGCCGCCGCCGCGGCCGAGCCCGGGGGCCTCTCGAGGGCGACGGGAGAATCGATTTTCGCTAGCGTGCTAGGCGCCGCCTCAAGGCAGGCCGACAGCTTGGCGGGAGCCCGCGCCGCCGACTCCAAATCCGCCTTCGAAGCGAGCGTCTCGAGGCTCGAGGCCCAGAAGGCCCTATCGAGGAACGGGGCGGCGTGGACGGTGCCGGGCTCCGCGAGGGCCTTATCGCCGGCGGAGCGGGAGACGCTCGAGCGCCTCGTCGCGGCCGGTACTTCGGGGCTGGAGCCCGGCAAGACCGCGCAGAGGGAAGACGCGCGGCCGCTTAAGGCCCTCTGCTCGTTCGGCGAGGCGGTACCGCTCGACGGCGGCATCTTCTTCTCGCGCGCCGCGTACGAAGCGTGCTCCGCCGCCATACTACGGGGCAGGAAGCCCGGGGACCGTTTCACGGTGCCCGAGGCCAAGGAGCGCTCGGCCCTCTCGAGGAAGTATATACTGCCGCTGCTCAACCGCATGGAATCCAAGGGCCTCGTCAAGCGATCGGGCGACGAGCGGATAGTGCTGTAGCCGAGGCGCGGCAGACTTCCCAAGGCTGGCCCGGCCTTCCCTAGGCCGGCGCGGCCCGGAACAGCCTCAGGGCCAGGGCCAGGCCCCCCGCCGTCGCTAGCAGGCCGCCGACGACCTGTAGGCCCGAGAAAGCTATCGCGCGTACGGCCGCGCCGTTACGGAACAGCTCCATCGTCTCCAGCGAGAACGTCGAGAAGGTCGTGAAGCCCCCGAGGAATCCCGTTACGAGCAGGAGCCAGGCGAGGCGCGGGATCATCGACCGCTCTAGCGCCCCCGCGGCGAAACCGATGAGCAGGCAGCCGACTAGGTTGACTGCCGTCGTTCCCCACGCGAAGCCGTGAGCAGGAGACTTGGCCGAGAGCGCCGATACGGCGTAGCGGCACAGCGCCCCGAGCCCTCCGCCCAGCGCCACGAGCAATGCGTTCATCAATCCTCCCGACCGCCCGCCGGCTTGGGCATACCGGGCCGCGGACCGTTTCATGCGATTCGTTTCCTACGATAGCGAAATAGTATGAAATACCGTATAATCGCCGAGTTAGGAGTATGGCATATGACCATGGATAGCGGAAAGAAGCGAATAGGGTTCTTCGCGCGGTACCTGTCCGCCTGGGTCGCGCTATGCATAGTCGCCGGCGTCCTCCTAGGAAGGTTCGTCCCCGCGGTTCCCGCCTTCCTGGGGCGGCTCGAGTACGCGCGCGTGTCGCTACCGATAGCCGCGCTCATCTGGCTGATGATATTCCCGATGATGCTCAAGGTGGACTTCAGGAGCATCGTGGACGCGGGCAAGCGCCCTAAGGGCCTTGTCGTCACACTCGTCGTCAATTGGCTCGTCAAGCCGTTCACGATGTACGCCATAGCCTGGTTCTTCCTCAAGGTAGCGTTCGCCAGGCTCATCCCCGGCCCGCTCTCCACCGAGTACCTCGCCGGGGCGGTCCTCCTCGGCGCGGCTCCGTGCACGGCGATGGTCTTCGTCTGGAGCTACCTGTCCGACGGGGATCCGGCCTACACGGTCGTCCAGGTGGCGATAAACGATATAGTCATCCTTTTCGCCTTCACGCCCATAGTAGCCCTGCTCCTCGGCGGCACCGAGGCGCGCGTCCCGCTGGACACCCTCCTCATCTCGGTGATCCTATTCGTAGCGCTCCCCCTGATAGCCGGGTACGCGGTCCGGAGCCACCTGGTCAAGCGGCGGGGCAAGGCCTGGTTCGAGAACGTCTTCTGCAAGCGCTTCGACGGCATCACCGAGCTGGGCCTGCTCCTGACGCTCGTGCTCATTTTCTCGTTCCAGGGCCAGACCATCATCGCCAACCCGTTCTCCATAGCGCTGATAGCCGTTCCGCTCGTCATCCAGACATTCATGATATTCCTCATTGGCTACGGCTGGGCCAAGGCCTGGAAGGTGCCATACGAGGTAGCCGCGCCGGCCGGCATGATAGGCGCGTCCAATTTCTTCGAGCTAGCGGTCGCCGTAGCCGTCAGCGTCTACGGCGTCTCCAGCGGGGCCACGCTCGCGACCGTCGTCGGGGTCCTCGTCGAGGTCCCGGTGATGCTGACCCTCGTCAGGATAGCCCGCGCCACGAGGCGATACTTCCCCTCGCAGGGCCCGGGCGAGCCTAGCGGCGATAGCTCCGCGACCTGAGACCGCGACCTGAGACCGCGACCTGAGACCGCGACCTGAGGCCGCGACCTCAGGCGGAGTCGGGGCATTGGACAACGAGCGGCCCTCCGTGCGAGACTCTAGCGCCTTAAAAGGAGACCGGCGTGCTCGAATATTTTAATACAGCCAAGCCAGGCGTGACGAGGGCGATGGGCGAAGCCTTGGCGGCCTACGGCCAAGGCTACGCCTTCGTCTCGGCAGACCTGGGGGCGGACGTAGCGGCCCGGATCGTCGAGTTCTCGTCCCGGGGCAAGATGATCCGCGGGTGCCTAGTCCGCCTCGGGTACGAGCTGGCCAGCGGGCGGGCCCCGTCCGGGGACGACGAGCGGGCGACCGTAGAGGCCGGCGCCGCCATGGAGCTATTCCAATCGGGCCTCCTGGCCCACGACGATATCATGGACCGGGACCGGGTGCGCCGAGGCGCCCCGACCCTGCACGTCGGCTACGAGAACGACCTAGCCAGCGGACGCTACGCGGACCCGGCGCACGGGGGCGAGTCCCTCGGCGTATGCGCCGGCGATATAGCCTTCTTCGCGGCCTTCCGCGCGCTCTCGGAGCTGCCCGTACCGGACTCGGCGGCGCGGCGCGTCATGGCGATAGCCGCAGTCGAGCTGTCCCTGGTCGGCGTCGCCCAGATGCAGGACGTAGCCAACGGCGCCATACGGGCCGGTTCGGCCAATCCGTTCCGGGAGGCGCCGTGCGAGCCTGACGAGGAATCGATACTGCGGCTCTACCGCTACAAGACCGGCCGCTATACCTTCAGCCTGCCCTTAGCCCTCGGGGCCGCTATCGCCGGCTGCAGCGACGCGACGAGAACGGCGCTCGAGGAGGCGGGAGAGAGCCTTGGCGTGCTCTTCCAGCTCAAGGACGACGAGCTCGGCATCTTCGCCGACGAGGCGGAACTAGGAAAGCCCGTCGGGGCCGATATACGCGAGAACAAGAGGACGCTGCACAGGCTACGGCTATACGGCTCGTCCGCTCCCGAGGCGCGTCCCGGCCTGGACGCGATCTTCGGCAATCGGGAAGCGGGGGCCGAGGAGGTCCTGTCGGTCCGGAGGGAGCTGGAGCGGCTCGGCATTCGCGCCGAGCTGGGCGCCATGATGAGGCGCTACGCCGCCGACGCCTCGTCGAAGGCCGGGAGCCTCCTATCGTCCGCGACGCCGGAGGCCTCCGCGGCCTTCCGGGACCTAGTCGCCTATAGCCTAGAACGGCGGGCATGAAGAGCGACGGGAAAACGGGAGGGCGGGCCTGGGGCTAGGGCTCTCGCTCGACCCTGTCGCGCCCCGCGGCCTTAGCCCTATAAAGCGCCCTATCCGCCCTGGCTATGGCTGTATCGGGGTCGTCGCCGCGTCCTAGCATGGCCACGCCTAGGCTGGCGCTCAGCGTTCCCACGACGCCCATGGGAGTCGAGCCGACGGCCGAGCGCAGGCGCTGCGCCGACTCCATGGCCGCCTCCGGCGTAGCGTACGATATAAGCGCGACGAATTCCTCGCCGCCCCACCTCGAAAGCGAGTCCTCGGAGCGAAGCGCGGCCGAGAGGCGCCTGGCAGTCTCCTTGAGCGCCTCGTCGCCGGCCTCGTGGCCGAAGTTGTCGTTAACGGCCTTGAAGTGGTCCAGGTCTATCATCACCAGCGCGTACGTCTCTCCGTATCGCGTCGCCCTGGCCCGAGCCTCCCCGAGGCGCTCGGACAGGTAACGCCTATTACCGAGCCCCGTCAACGGGTCTATCTTGGATATGACCTCTAGCTCCCGGGTCTTGGCGTACTCCCGGCGTCGCGACCTGCAGGTCCTGAGCCAGACGAGCGACGATATCAAGGCCATGAGGCAGTAGTCGACGATGATCGCCGAGGCTACCGACGCGGCCACGGCCTCGGTACGGGACGCGATATTGATAGCGCCTATGCAGACCAGTACGACGGCCGCCAAGACGGATAGCGAGAAGCGGTTAGGAACGAGGAACTGGGCGGCTATCATCAGGAGGACGCTCATGGCCTGCAGGTAGTAGTCCTGTTCCCTGTAGGCGTAGATGGCGTACCCGAAGGCCGCTATGCCCGCGAGCGTCACGAGGCCGAGCACTAGCTCCCGCCGCCCCAAGCGCGACGCGGGCTTTAGGAAGAACGGAGCGCAGGCGGCGAGGGCGAAGAACGCGATCCTGACGGCGACGAGGCGCGAGAAGGCCGGGTCTCGGCCCAGGCTCGCGTAATCGGGGATGACGAACAGGAGGAACGCGCTCCCGAGGAACGGCAGGACGAGGCAGAGGCTCCTATAGACGGTATCCAGCTCGTACGAGCGGTATTCCGCCTCGACGCGGCTCTCGAGGAACCGGCCTATGAGCAGATCGACTTTTCCTATAGCTTTAATCACGCCCATGTGGTGCTGACTCTATCACCAAGAGCACGTCGGGTCTATCGACGAGCGCGGCGCCCCCTCAACTAAGGCGCGATTATATTCTATAATGGGGGCATGGCCACAGTAGACGACAAGAAGATCATCTATTCGATGAACCGCGTATCGAAGAAGTACGGTACCAAGCAGGTCCTCAAGGACATATCAATCAGCTATTACTACGGCGCCAAGATAGGCGTCATAGGACTGAACGGCTCGGGCAAGTCAAGCCTACTCCGTATCCTTAACGGTACCGACACGGAGTTCGCGGGCGATACCAGCTGCTCGCCGGGCTACACGATAGGCTTCCTCGAGCAGGAGCCCCACCTCGAGCCGGGCAGGACCGTCCGGGAGGTCGTGTCGGAGGGCGTCCAGGAGATAGTCGACGCGCTATCAGAGTTCGAGGCCGTCAGCGAGGCCTTCGGGGACCCGGACGCCGACTTCGACAAGCTCGCCGACAAGCAGGCCAAGCTACAGGAGAAGATAGAGGAGCTCGACGGCTGGAACCTCGACGCCAGGCTGGACCTGGCGATGGAGGCCCTCCGCTGCCCGCCCGCCGACCAGGTAGTGGACGTGCTTTCCGGCGGAGAGCGCCGGCGCGTAGCCCTGTGCAGGCTCCTATTGAAGAAGCCCGACATCCTCCTCCTCGACGAGCCGACGAACCACCTGGACGCCGAGACGGTGGCGTGGCTCGAGCGGCACCTCCAGCAGTACGAGGGCACCGTGATCGCGGTCACCCACGACAGGTACTTCCTCGATAACGTAGCCGGCTGGATACTGGAGCTGGACCGCGGCGAGGGCATCCCGTGGAAGGGCAACTACTCGAGCTGGCTCGACCAGAAGTCCAGGCAGCTGGAGCTGGAGGAGAAGGGCAACTCGGAGCGCGCCAAGACCCTCGAGCGCGAGCTCGAGTGGGTCCGCATGAGCCCTAAGGGCAGGCACGCCAAGAGCAAGGCGCGCATTACCCAGTACGAGAAGCTGCTCGCAGACGGCGAGCGCGAGAAGGTGCGCGAGACTAAGCTAGTCATAACGCCCGGCCCGAGGCTCGGTTCCGTCGTGATCGACGCCAAGGGCCTCTCCAAGGCCTACGGCGACAAGGTCCTGTTCCAGGACCTCGAGTTCGCCGTGCCGCCCGGGGCCGTGGTCGGCATAGTCGGGCCCAACGGAGCGGGAAAGACCACGCTGTTCAAGCTCATAGCCGGCATGGAGCAGCCCGACGGCGGCGTCCTCAAGATAGGCGAGACGGTCAAGCTCGCGTACGCGGACCAGATGCGCGCGGGCCTGGACCCGGATAAGACGGTCTACGAGCAGCTATCGGGCGGCCTCGACATCATGAAGCTAGGCGGCGTCAGGGAGGTCAACAGCCGGGCCTACTGCTCGTGGTTCAACTTCTCGGGCGGCGACCAGCAGAAGAAGGTAGGCGTGCTATCCGGCGGGGAGCGCAACAGGCTCAACCTCGCCATCATGCTCAAGGAAGGCGCCAACGTCATCCTGCTCGACGAGCCGACTAACGACCTGGACGTCAACACGCTCCGCGCCCTCGAGGAGGCCCTCGACGGCTTCGCCGGCAGCGCGCTCGTAGTCAGCCACGACAGGTGGTTCCTCGACCGCGTCTGCACCCACCTCCTGGCCTTCGAGGACGGCGAGGTGATCTGGTACGACGGCAACTGGTCCGAGTACGCCGAGTACCGCCACGAGAAGCTGGGCGGCGCCGCCGACCGCCCGCACCGCTATGTATACAGGAAGCTGGAAAGATAAATATGGTAGCCGCCGACTTAACGCCTCGCGGGCGGTCGGCGGCCCAGGCAAGGCCGGTTCCGCTTCAACGGAACCGGTACGGCTGGCCGGAGGCCAGACGAGCCCGCACCGCTATGTATACAGGAAGCTGGAAAGATAAATAATACAGCCGCCGTCGTCCCGCCTCGCGGGCGGTCGGCGGCCCGAACGGATACCGCATGATAAGGAAAGCCGCGCGGGACGACGCGCCGAGGATAGCGGAAATACACGTCTTCGGGTGGCGCGCCGCCTATAGGGGCATCGTGCCCGACGAGATACTCTTTAACAGGCTATCGGTAGTCAAACGGGCGCCTTCGATAGCGGACGCGCTCGAGGCCGACGAGGAGACCTACGTCTACGAGGACGGGTTCGTGCGCGGCTGGATGACCATAGGCGATTGCCGGGACGAGGACGCGAAGGACGATTTCGAGCTGTGGGGGATCTACGTCGATCCGCTGCTCAAGAGATCGGGCGTCGGCCGAGCCCTGGTCGGCTTCTGCGAGGACCAGGCCCGCGCCCGCGGGAAGCGGCGGATCAAGCTATGGGTGTTCAAGGATAACGCGCCTTCCCGGTCTTTCTACGAGGCCATGGGCTTCTCGACCGACGGAAAGGAGCAGCTCATCGAGAAGCTCGGGGCTATAGAGATTCGTTATCAAAAGTATTTGACTAATTAAACATTTCGGTTAATTATTCAACTATGAAGATCGCTCCCAATCCGAAAGGCGAAGCGACTGGCACGGAGAACAGGAAGGCCGAACTGCTCGAGGCCGCGCTACGACAGTTCGCGCGCTACGGATACCGGCGCGCCAGAGTCGAGGACATCGCCGCCGAGCTAGGCCTCACCAAGGGCGCCGTCTACTTCTATTGCGCCGGCAAGGAAGCCCTCTACCGGGACTCGGTCGAATGGGCGCTCTCGTCATGGTGCTCCTCCATAGAACGGGCCGTAGCGGGCGTATCCAGCGCCGCGGAGCGCTTCGTAACCCTGGCGAGACGCTCGTTCGAGTACCTTTCCGACAACCCCGATCTCCGCTCGGTGATATCGGCCGATCCGTCCATCTACAGCCTCGATCCGAAAGAGGATAGGTTCGCTGTCGTGAACGACCGCGCCAGGGAGCTCCTCGCCGCGACGCTCCGGGTCGGCGTCGCCTCGGGCGAATTCAGGCCGGAACTTGACGTCGAGAAGGCGTCGCGCTTCCTGTACCAGGTCTATATAACCTTCCTCATAAAAGCGTTCGCCCTCGGCGAGGGCGACGAGGCGGCCGCGCTCTACGAGGCGGGCATAGACATAGCGATCATGGGCCTCGCGGCCCGATCATAGATAATAACCGAGGAGGCATTCGATGACAGAAGCGACAAAGACGGCCCTTGTAGGGCTGCGCGACCTTTCGACGCTCCAATGGTACGTCATCCCCATCCTGGCCGTCGTATTCTACATCTACACGACCGAGATAAAGAAGGCGCGCCGGAACGGAGACTGGAACGCCGTAATCGCCGGTGCGGCAGTCTTCGGCGCCGACTTCTTCAACGAGACCTGGAACGGCTGGTTCATGATACTGTCGGGCCGAAGCGCCCTATGGACGGCGCCCGGGCCGACCGCGCTGCGCACGATGGTCGGATGGAACATAGAGATCATGTTCATGTTCTCGATACTCGGCATTATCTGGTACCATGCGCTATCGGAATCCCGCGATAAGAAGATACTTGGCGTAGACGAGAAATGGTTCTTCGCCGTCGGCTATTCGGTAATATGCGTCGCCGTCGAGGTGGCTCTCAACGTCGGGAATCACCTCGTATGGGAATATAAATTCTGGGAACGGAGCGTCGTCGGCGTACCGCTCATCTTCGTAATCGGATACTTCTGGTTCTTCGCGTGGGCCGTACTAGCCGTCACGAGGAAGAGCATGAAGGCCAAGGCCGCGGTCGCGGCCGCCCCGTACTGCCTAGCCGCGGCGCTCAACGTGGTAGCGGCGCTCCTCGGCTGGCGGTACTGAGGCGGCCTGTCTAGGCCGGCCGATACGGCTAGAGGCCCTCGAGCGCCTCGGCCGTCCGGCGGGCCCACGCGCGCTCCGCGGATACGACGGCCTCGGCGGCCCTGGCGCAGTCGGCCGCGACGGCTGTCCGGGCGTCCTTCATTCCGGCGGGCCCCGCCTTGCTCGATACCGCCTCCGCGGCCGCCGAGAAGCGCGCGGCGAGGCCGTGCCAGGCCTTTTCCGACTCGGCTGCGGCGGGGATAACCTCGTCGAGCGCGGCCTGGAGGGCGGCGTCCGCGGTCCTTTCGCGCTCGCGGCGCAGCCAGAGCAGGTATAGGGTCCTGAACGCCGCGCCGCCCGTGCCGTTGCGCTCTATGCTGTCGGACATATACGATAGGGCCGGTCCCAGGAGGTAGGTCGGTACGTACTCGATTAGCCTGGCGAGGTCTTCGGGGAAGCGCCCCAGAGCGGCCGCCCAGGAGCCGGTAACGGAGCCCGGGTCGACGCGGAGCCCGAGCGCCATCGCGACGAGCTCGTCACGGCCGGGCCGGCGGTAGCCGGGCGACGGTTCGGCCCAGGAGTACTCGGCCCTAGGCGGCCAGGCCTTCGTCTTCGAGCGCCTCGCTCGGTCTAGGTCGCGTAGCCGAATCTCCATGAGGCCCCCGTGCCCGGTATCGCTCACCCAGGCCCTATCCCCGTCGACCTTGAACAGCGTTATCACGTGCCAGCCGAAGCTCATATACGCGGGGCCGATCTTCCCCCCGTAGAGATACGGCAAGTAGCGCATATCGACGCGGAGCATCACGGGAACGCCTCGCCCCAGGAGCTCGAGCGGCCCGGCCCAGATATCCTCGCCGCCCTGGGGCACGCGCATGCCCCACGGTATCCCGGTCAGCTCGAAGTAGCGCTCGCGCATGTCGAGGCTCCTTCCCCCTATGAACGGGAACGATCCTTCTTGGAACGTGAAGGCCGGGGCCGCGCCGTAGCCGATTATCTCGTCCTCGTGCGCTTCATAGCCGCAGGCGAGCAGGGCGTTGACCATGGCCGAGCTCTCGCAGTGCCCACCCGCTCGAATGCGGCTCGCGTCCGCCTCGAGCAGCCCGGGCGTGCCCGCCGCCTTCCAGGACGTCGAAGCGCCAAATACCTTGAAAACACCCATCGATACCTCCCGTACGCCCGTAGCGGGCCTATGGGCTAAAGGTATCCTTATCGATAGGCGACGACCTTCCTGGCAGTGCTCGCTTCTATCCAGATATTGCTATTCCGCCAGGGGCAGGTATAGATCGACGTCGACCGATGGCCCCCTGGTTATAGATCGGTACAGCTCGAAGGCGGGCGAGTCGGCCGGCTCCGACTCGGACTCGGGAAGAGCGACGCCGTAGAGGTACTCGTAGGCGCTCGCGTAGTCGCCCCGAGGCCCGCGCCACGAGACGGAGAGGCAGGTCGACGCGGGCAGTATAGTCTCGCGCAGCCCCGCGGGTACGACTTCCGCCTCCCCGAGGACGGCGCAGGCCGAGTAGCGGCAACGCGCCTCGTCGGTCACGCCGGGATTATCCCACGCTATGCCGACCGCCAGCTCGGGCGCTCGCGTCCGTCCGGAGGAGAACCAGCGCCTCATCAGGGCCGACCACGCGGCCCCGGCCGCCCGGTCGTAGCGGCCTTCCCTCGCGGCCTCGGCTAGGCGCATGGGCTCGACCCTGCGTATCGTCCACGAGAAATCGGCTGTCGCCTCGGGCGGCTGACCGGAGGCCCGCGCTGCCGGGGAACCCGAGCCGGCGATCGCGGCCGGACGCTCGCGGTACGCCCGCGGGGTGACGCCGAAGCGCGCCTTGAAGTCGCGCGCGAAGGCGCTCGGCGTCGCGAAGCCGCACTCGAGGGCTATCTCGGTGACGGGCGCCGAGCGGATATAGGCGAGCATCCCGGCTGATTTCTCCAGCCTGAGCCGCTTGATGAAAGCGGCCGGGGTCTCGCCGGAGACGGCCGCGAATATCCTATGGAAGTGGTACTTCGAGAAGGCCGCCGCCTCGGCCGCCTCGTCGAGAGATATACGCTCGCCGAGCCGTTCCGCCATCCAGCGCTTGGCCTCGCCTATCCTATCCGAATAATCCATACGGCTATGATAAGGAGGCGAGCGGCCCTGTCAAGGCGAGCGCGGTCGGGTATTTCATCCTCGCGGCGGGTCCGGGCGGCATAAGCCCCCTCGCGGCGCTTCCGTTGACGCTGTTCTCCTCCGCCTGCGGCATCCTTATCTACGTAGCCGCTATCGAGATCGAGCGTAGGATAACGACGCCCGCTACTCGGAAGGGGCCGCTCTTCGCCGCAGCGCGGCTATTCGCGCGGCTCGTCATAGCGGGAAGCCTCGCGAGCATGGCGCTCGTGACGGTGGGGGTCCTGGGGAACGAGTCGGCGCGCGCGGCAGTAGAGTCCGGGCCATGGAGCCTGAGCGGGTACGTCATAGCGGGCCTCGCCATAGCCGCCTTCGGCATCATGGCGCGCGTCCCCTTGCCGTCCGAGGAGCCGCCCGCGATTAGGCGCCTCCTCAAGGCCTACGGCGCGTGCGCCCTTATATACGCGCCCATGACCCTCATAGAATTCGCGTTTGAACGGTCGGGCCTCCGATGGCTACCGTATCTCTCGACCGATCACCTCTTCTACCTCGCGTGGAACGTAGTCTCGATGAGCGCCGCAGTCGATTTCATGAGGCCGAGCCGCTCCGGGATACCGATGCTCGACGCGGTGCCGGAGGAACGGGCGCGGGCGCTCGGCCTATCCGGGCGGGAGCGCGAGATGGCCGTACTCATCGCCAGGGGACTCGCAAACAAGGAGATCGCGTCGGAGCTCGGCATTTCGCCGGGCACGGTGAGGACCCACATCTATAACCTCTACCAGAAAGCGGGAGCTAGGAGCCGGGTCGAGCTCCTCAACAAGCTCGAGTCGTAGTCCCTATCGTCCGCAGTCCGATGGAGACGCGCGTTCGTCGCGTACCGTAGAGGGCGGGTCTGGCCGGTCATCGCCGGCCAATACGTTTCGCCATGAAGGCTCAAATATCATCGCCGCTCCTCGGGCAAACATAGCGTTTGACTTCTATTCGTGGATACATGCGGACCATCGGAGAGCCTATCAGTCGTTCGACCGAGTAGCGATAATAGAGCCTATGATATTAATCGTAGTGATTTTAGGCTCCCCTGATACTCGAGTCGTATGTAATTCAGGTTGGCGTTCGTGTATTCTCTATCCCAGGAGGAGTAATGAGTACGACCAGGATTCGCGACTGTTCCCTTGTCGCGCTGCTCTACAGCGCGACGCTGCTCGCATGCGGTTCGATTAGTCACGACCCGTCATTCTTCCTCGATGACGAGAGGATAGCGGCCGAAGGTGACACCTGTAGCTACGTCCGATAGGTCTGTCATATATCGCCGGACGGACTAGTCACCGCCCTAACGGGAGCGGAAGCGTCGACCGAGAGCCGGGTCGCGCTGATGGCAGGCCGATCAAGGATAGCGCTCGGCGGAGAGGCGGCCTCCGGAACCGTCTTCATCCGCCTGATCGTCGAACCGACGCTATCTACCGTAGCAATCAAGGAAATATAGGAATGGTTGCACTATGAGGATCATAAGCATGGCGCTCTGCGCCGGTATCTTGTTAGCGAGCGGCTGCAGAAGCGTCGGCGACGAGCCTATTTCTGGGCGATCGGCCGTCGAGGCCGTATATTCCGTAGACGAGCTTAAACGCGATTTCGTGCAATTCAGGTCAATAATGGATAACAAGACCGCTCGTCTCTATACGGACAGGGATAGGCTGAGGAAGGCCCTGAACGAGGCGGAGGCAGGATTGACGCGGCCTATGGGGGAACTGGAGTTTTACAGGCTCCTCGCCCCGCTCGTAGCCGAGCTTCGCTGCGGGCATAGCTTCCTAAGCGTATCCCGCGGAACGGAGCGTTTTATGCGGGACGAGGCGCTCCTTTTCCCCTTATCCGTCAGGATCCTCGAGGATAAGCTATTCGTCATCCGCGACGGGTACGGTACGGGCGTCGCTCCCGGATCGGAACTGGTTAGCGTAAACGGAAGGACCGCCACCGATATAATTAGGACGCTCGTCTCTACCGTACCGACCGACGGCGCGGACCGAGGCAGGCCGCGCTACGACTCGGAGCGATGGTTCGCGTCCATGTATTACGCGTATATCGATCCGGCGGAGAGCTTCGAGGTGGCCTACGTCGCGCCTGGCGGAACGGGACTTTCGGAGGCGAAGTTGCCGGGCGCCCGAGATCCTGCCTTGGCGAAAACCGCGAAGGGCGTCATCTTCGATACGCTCGGCGCCCCGTATTCCATGACCGTCCACGAGCAGTACGCCATCCTAAGGATACCCGTATTCTCATACGGAGACTCCCGGGCCTACGATAAATTCCTCAAGGATTCCTTCGTCGAAATAGCCGGGAGGAACTTAGGCACGCTGATACTCGACGTCCGCGGTAACTACGGCGGTTCTCCGGATATCACCGCGGAGCTCTTCAAGTACTTGATCAGGGAACCCACGGCTTTCTTCTCTAACGATAATCCGTTCTACCTCGCGCGATGGAAGAGGCCGATAGCGCCCGCGCCGGAGGCATTCGGCGGTCGCTTGTACGTGCTGATGGACGAGGCCGGCTTCTCGATGAGCGGCTTCCTCCTGAGCCTGCTCAAGTACCACGGGATCGGCACGCTCGTCGGCGCCCCGAGCTCGGGGGGCTACCAGTGCAGCGACGCCTCGATGGAGACGACCCTCCGGGAGACGGGACTTAGGCTTCGGTACTCGACGCAGGTCTTCGGCACGGCGGTATCGGGGCAGGAGGCCGGCATCGGCGTCCAGCCCGACCTCCGCGTCGACTGGACCCTACAGGATTACCTGGGCGACGGAGACCCCGCGCTAGCCGCGGCCCTGAGATCGGCCGGAATCCGGCGCTAGCCGCGATACCGTCTCGATACGAGGCTCCCGGCTCGACGAGCCGCTCGAGTCTGGCGATAACGCCAAGGAAGAGGGTATATCCTTGCTCCAGACAGGACGGCTGATCATCGTAGTAACGTACCGGAGAGCCTACGTAATTAATCGTACGCCGCGAGCCTCTTCACGCCCTCGGCGACGTCGCCGGGATGGCCGGCCCACGACAGGCGGGCGTAGCCCTCCCCGCGGGAGCCGAACGCGGAGCCGGGGACGACTATGACGCCGCGCTCGTCGCGGAGCCTTAGGCAGGAGGCGAGCGTATCCTCGCCGGCGCGGCCGGCGAGCCGCAGCCAATGGTAGAAGCCCCCCGCCGGCGGGGCCGGAGGCGGCTCGTCTGGGAACGCGAGCCTCATCGCCGACTCGAACGCCGCCCACCGGAGCGCCAGCTGACGCCTGGACTCCTCGACGGTTTCCGCCGCCGCGCCTAGGAGGGCCAGGGCCGCGGCCTGGGACGGCCTCGCGAGGCAGCTCGTCATGGCGTTGTGCACGAGCCTCGCTGGCGCGAGGGCCTCGGGGTCGCCGTAGGCCCAGCCGACCCTTAATCCGGGGGCCGCGAAGGCCTTGCTCATGGAGCCGAGCGCTACGACGCCCGAGCGAGTCCCGCCGTCGAGGACGCCCGCCGGGCGCCGGCCTAGGTATAGCTCACGGTAGACCTCGTCGGAGACGAGGAGCACGCCCCTGCCCTCGCAGGAAGCCGCTACGGCGGCCAGCTCCTCCGCGCCCGCGCCCGCGCCGGTCGGGTTGGCCGGATGGTTTACGACCGCGACGCGCACGCGGCTCGAGCTCCCGAGGGCGGCGGCGAAGCGCTCGGGGTCGAGGCTGCCGTCGTCCGCCAAGGAATACGGCCGGGCCGTCGCTCCCGCCATCGCCGCTAGCGTCGGGTACGCGACGAAGCCGGGGTCGGGGACGAGCACCTCGTCGCCCTCCCCGGCCCAGGCCTGGAAGAGCGCGAAGAGGGCCGCCTGGCTACCGGCCGCCAGCATGCAACCCTCCTCGGGCGTCCCGAGGTAGGCGGAGAGCGCCGCCCTGAGTTCCGGGGTCCCGGCGTTTGGCCCGTACGGCAGGCGCTCGCCCGGGCGCGCGGACTCGGCTATCGCTCGCGCGGCGGCGTCGGGGAGCGCCCACGACGGCTCGCCGAGCCCGAGCGACACGCATCCGGGAGGTGCGCCCGCGCCCATAGCCCGGATAACGCTCGGCGCCAAGGCCGCGGCGCCGAGGGCGGGCCTCATCGGAGCGCCTCCTCGAGGACGAGCGCCGCGTCCGTGCCCTCGTCGCGGTACTTTACGATGCACGGCGCGTACAGCCGTATCCCTAGCTCCGCGGCGTAGGCTCCCGAGGCGGGGCGCGACCCGGGCACTACGACCGCGCCCGGGGGAATCTCGCCGCGCAGCTCGCGGCCTAGGACGAGGTCGTATACTACGAGCGAGCCGGACAGTATCGTCCCCGGGGCCAGCACGGCCCGCTCCCCGACTACGACGCCCTCGAGCGCCGCGGACTGCGCCCCGAGGAAGGCCCCGTCCCCTATGACCACCGGAGTCGCTCCGACCGGCTCAAGCACGCCGCCTATCTGTACGCCGGCCGACAGGTGGACGTTCCTGCCGACCCGAGCGCAGGAACCGACGAGGACGTGGCTATCGACCATGGAGCCGGCCCCAACGGAAGCGCCTACGTTGACGTACGACGGGGGCATGATCACGACGCCCGGCTCTATCCTCGCCCCGCGCCTGACGGCGCTTCCGCCGGGCACGAGCCTGACGCCGTCGGAGGCGGAGAATTCGCGCGGCGGGTACGCCGCCTTGTCGCGGGCTCCGCCGGGCCATCCCGGAATGGCCTCGACGGCGCTGGCCTTGAAGCCGGCTAGGATCGCGGCCTTGACCCAGGGCACGGGCCCCCATCCGCCGTCGTCGCGCCGCGTCGTCGCGGATACCTCGCCCGACTCGAGAGCCTCGAGCAGGGCCTCGTGGGCCTCGGCCCATCCGGGCACGATAGCGGAGGTCGCGGCCCCCGGGCCGGCGAGCCCGCGGTAATAAGCCTCGAGCGCGTCGACGGTCATGAAGCTATCCTCTTACGGGCCGGCGAGCGCGATTCCCTATCCGCGTAGAGCATCGACTCCAGCAGCTCGTCGGCCATCTCGTCGAAGCCGTGGACGCCCTCGCGTCCTCGTATCCACGCGAGGGCCGCGACCGCCCCGTACCCGTATAGCTCGCGGCTCTTGGCCTCGTGGGTCACTGTTATGCTCTCGAGGCGGGAGCTCAGGAGTATCTCGTGCGCGCCTACGTCCGTTCCGACGCGCATCGACGCGACCGAGATGACGTTTGGAGAAACCGAGCCCAGGCTCCACGACGTATACCTCGGGCACGCGCCTATCACGGCGGCGGCCAGGCTCTTCGCGGTGCCGCTCGGCGCGTCTAGCTTGGCCCTGTGGTGGCGCTCGACTATGGCGACGTCCGACTCCTCGTCCAGGCTCGCGTAACGGCCTAGCAGGAAGGCCATCCTGGAAAGGAGGGCCGCTCCGAGCGATAGGTTAGGCGCCACGAGGACGCCGATACGCCCCGAGACCATCGGCTCGAGGCCGGGAACGTCCCAGCCCGTTGTCGCTATTACCATGTCGACGCCGGCCATGGTCGCCCACTCCGCGTGCTCGGCTACGGCGCATCCGGAGGACGCGTCCAGGACGACGTCTGGGACCGCCCCCGGAGCCCCGCCTTTGCCTACGCGCCATAGTACGCGGTGGCCGGACGCGGCCAGGGCGATCGCCGCCGCGTCGGAGAGCCGCCCGCGGCCGAAAACGCCGACGGTCATGACGGCCGCCCTTCTGGCGATCGAGCGGCGCTCGGGCCGAGCCGGGTTCCGGCTATAGCAGGTGTCGTGGCGGTAACCGGACGCGAGCCTACGCTCGCGAACGATCCCGCGGATCGAAGGGTGCCCATGGCGCCTCCAATCCGAGGGAGGGCGCGCGGGTCGGACGACGCCTAGCAACAATGCGGCGTCGTCGTCCCTCTGGCACTCCGCGGGCTCCGTGTGGATTTGAGCCCGCGACAGCCGCCGGGTATTAGCCCGGACGTCCAAGGCGCTCGGATACGGTTCCGCGCGCCCTTCGGCGATCCTCCCCTTTCACGGCTCGTCGACGGGATCCGTTCCCTCGGCGCCGCTACTCATGGGGATCGCTCCTCCATCGGTAGTCGGACGATATCATACCTATACATAGAAACGCAAGAGAAAAGCGCGGCCGGGCCTTCAAGCGCCGGCTCCTAGGGTCGCGCCTAAAATTCCATCCTGACACCGGGTCCGAGTCCCGGCTCGTCGCCGGCGCGTCCGATGGTTATGTCGGGGCGCGCGCTACGCGCTATGCGGCCGGCCGAGACGCGCGCGACTATGGCCGCTACGGCCGCGTCGTCGGCGCTCTCCGGGCACCGGATTTCCGCGACGGAGCGTTCCGCGCCGGGTTCGAAAAAGATTGACGGATGCCCTATCGCCGATACGGCCGCGACGATATCGCTGGCGAGCACGGCTAACAGGGCGGCGGTCTGGGTCTCTATCCTGCTCGGAGCCGTACCTGAGCCGCGCTCCGTCAGGCGGGACTCCCGACGCCCGCCGCACGAAAGCTGGGCGATCGAGCGGAGGAGCTCGCGGCTATCGACGTGCCCGCTCTCGGAATCGCTCAGGAACATGTCGTTCACGACGGTCAGCGCCTTGATCCTTCGCTTCGCCTCGCCGATCGCCGCGCCGTCCCGCTCGTCGCCTTCGTCGATGGATAGCAGGCTTTGAACCATCTGGAGGTTATTCCGTACCCGGTGCTGCAGCTCTCGAAGCAACGACTCCTTGGCCACGAGGCTATGCTCGAGCTCGTCCCGTACCGCCATGGAGCGGCGGAGCTCGTCTGCGAGGCGATCCGCCAGGCCGACCCGCTCGTCGAAAGCCGCCGTCAGGCCCGTCAGGAGCCTCCTCGTCATGATCGCGAGCGCCAGGCAGACGACGGCCATATTGCCGGCGATGATGAGGACGGTCGCCGGCCTGGCCCCGTAGCCTTCCGCGCCGCGATGCAAGGCGAACGCCCATCCGAGCATCACCGCGAGGCTCAATCCGCTCGTCAGCACGACGATGCGCTGCCTGCCGAAGAGGGCGGAAAGGACGACGGCGGCCAATATCCAGATATAGCCCGCGCCGAGCGGTCCCGTGGCGACGAGCACGACGGTCCCTACGCAGAGCGACGCGCCGACGAGCACGGCCAGCTTGATCCCGAATGGAATGCGCGGAACGAGCGCCGTAACCACGATCACTATATAGGCTATCGTGTCTATCGCGACTATGGCCCATAGCCCTTCGGCGATGCCGGCTACAAGCCCTGGGATAAAGGCGAGCAGGCCGACGCTCGCCGCGAAACGTAGCAGTTGTGAAAGAATCGCTTCGCGCTCGTTAAATAGAGGATCGTCCACGAAAAAAAATACTAGTCCATGGGCCCGAGATAGTCAAATGCATGTAATATATTGGCATATGCCCACTTAACAAGGTCACGTATTACCGTGTAGACTAAGCCGCTACGAACTCGTTTAGAACGCGCCGCGCTCGGCGGTAGCGAGAGGAAAGGATTAGCATGCAAGAGATAAGCACCGGATCGTCTGAGCCCGCCGCCGGGGGCGCTAGGATAAAGCGCGTCATCGGAGTAGCCAGCGGCAAGGGAGGCGTCGGCAAGTCGACCGTAGCCGTCCTCCTCGCTCAGGCGCTCGCCGCTAAGGGCCATTCGGTAGGGCTCCTCGACGCCGACATCACCGGCCCCAGCGTGCCTAGGCTGCTCGGCCTATCCTCGTTCCGCGGCGAGTCCGACGGCCAGCGGCTGGTTCCGATTGTCTCCGAGGAAGGCATCAAGGTCGTCTCGATCAACTTCTACGTAGGCGACGAGGCGACCCCGGTAGTCTGGCGCGGCCCGCTCCTCTCCAAGGCCATAGAGCAGTTCTGGACCGACGTCCAATGGGGCGAGCTTGACTACCTCGTCGTGGACTTCCCCCCGGGCACGGGCGACATCCAGATAACCGCCTTCAACAAGCTACCTGTCTCCGGCGTCGTGGTAGCTACGACGCCCCAGTCCCTCGTCTCGATGATAGTCGCCAAGTCGGTCAAGATGGCGGGGATGGTCGACGCGCCGGTGCTCGGCGTGGTGGAGAACATGGGCTCCATGGTCTGCCCCTCATGCGGCGTCGAGCACAAGCTCTTCGACTCGCTTGACGGATCGACCGTAGAGCAGGCTCTCGGGCTTCCGGTCCTGGCCCGCTTCCCCTGGCGCGAGGAGGTAGCCCAGGCCGCGTCGCTTCGCTGGGAGGCTCTGCCCGAGGACTTCCGCAGGCTCGCCGACGGCCTGGCCTCGGAGACGCTCCTGGCGCTCGCCGCGGTCAAGAAGCCGGCCGCCGGGGAGAAGCCGGCGGCGGCGGGGAAGGCTTAGGCCTTGCCTCGGCCGCTGAACGACCGCCGAGTTCGCGGAGGCGCCGCGGCCGGGCTATTCAAGCCGGCCGGCATACCGACGCGGACCTTGGAGGAGATAGTGCTCGGCCTCGACGGAGCCGAGGCCATACGGCTAGCGGACCTCGAAGGGCTATACCAGGAGGCCGCCGCGCGGAGCATGGGAGTCTCGCGCCAGACCTTCGGCCGAATTCTGGAGGAAGCGCACCGCGTAGTGGCGGACGCGATCATTAACGGCAAAGCCCTCCGCATCGAGGGAGGCCAAGTCATACACGATAAGGAGCAGCATATGCACGACACGGTAGCGGTGCCTACGAGGAACGGGATGGTCGACGAGCACTTCGGCCACTGCGAGTACTTCACGGTATACAAGATAGAGGACGGCAAGGTGAGCTCCGAGAAGCGCGTCGACAGCCCCGACGGCTGCGGATGCAAGAGCGACATCGCGTCGGTCCTCGCCAAGGGCGGCGTCTCGCTGATGCTCGCGGGCAACATGGGCGAGGGCGCGGTCCGCGTGCTCAAGGCCAACGGCATAGACGTAGTCCGAGGCGCCTCGGGCGAGGCGAGGGCCGTCGTCGACGCGTGGCTCGCCGGTTCCGTCAAGGATTCCGGCGTCGGCTGCTCCGAGCACGCCGGGCACGACTGCGCGCACTAGGCGTCCCATTGCCCTGCCGGCCGCGGCCGGGATACTATCCCGGCCATGAGCTATATCGAAAAGGATCGCGGCCTCGGCGCCATAGCGCTCGCCGGGACCGCCTTCCTGTGGAGCCTGGCCGGACTCCTCATAAAACTGGTCGACTGGAACCCCTTCGCCATAGCCTGCGGGCGTAGCGTCGTGGCCGCCGTTTTCCTCCTCGCGTGGATACGAAAGCCTAAGTTCACGTTCTCGGGGCCGCAGGTCGGCGCCGCGGTCGCGAGCTCCGCTACCATGTTCCTGTTCATATACGCCAACAAGGCGACGACGGCGGCGAACGCCATCCTCCTGCAATACGGCTCGCCTATATTCACCGCCATTCTCGGAGCCGTCTTCCTCAAGGAAAAGCCGAAGCCCGAGCATTGGCTGGCCTTCCTCGCGGTCGCCGGAGGCATGGCGCTGTTCTTCATGGGAGACATTGGCGGCGGCTCGATGGCGGGGAACCTCGCCGCCATCGCTGCCGGAGTCACCTTCGCGGCCTACTTCGTGTTCATGCGCATGCAGAAGGATAGCTCGCCCCTGGAGTCAAACCTGCTCGCCCATATACTAACGGCGACCATAGGCTTCGCTATCGCGCTATTCATGCCGGCGCCCGTATTCAGCCTCAAGGCGGTCGCCGCTATCGGGGCCCTCGGCGTGTTCCAGATCGGGCTCGCGGCGGTGCTCCTGTCATGGGCCATCAAGCGCGTCAGCGCTATCCAGGGCTCTATAATCGCCGGCCTCGAGCCGGTGTTCAACCCGCTATGGGTCTTCCTAGCCCTCGGCGAGAGGCCGGGAGCGAACGCCCTGGCCGGCGGCGCCGTCATCATATGCGCCGTAGTCGCCTCGTCGGTCGTAACGGCGCGCCGCGCGAGGCGCTAGGAACCTAAAAGCCGCGGTTACGCCCGACGTTCATAACGGGCGTAACGCTACGTATCGTATACTCTGAAGCGAGCCCTGCCTGCCCCGCTTTTAACTTTCGACTTTCGACTTACGACTTCTGACTTCTGACTTCTGACTTCTGACTTCTGACTACTGAAATCTTAGCGCAATTTTTACCCATCGCGACACGCTTTTTCCCATTTCGTCTTTTCCCCGATGATCGCTTCAGGCAGGCTCGCCTGCGTTTTTTTTTATCCCTAACCTCTTTCTATTGCTAGCGCATGATTTATACTAAATACTCCTAGCCCTTCGGCGATTGGCACGCCTATTGCATGATATACTTCGTACAATATCTCGTAATAGGGAGGTTACAATGATACGCACGCCTAAAATCGCGCTCGCCGTGCTGCTGGTGCAAATAGCGACGGCGGCTTCGGGCTACGCGTCGGGCGCCGACAGCGCCTCGGGCTCAGGCTACGGCGCTAGCGGGGCGGCCGCGGCTATGGGAGGCGGCCTGGCGTTCACGATAGTCGACATGCTGCGCTGGGCGGTCGAGGACGAGTACCTGGCCCGCGGCGAATACGTTGCCATAATGGAGAAGTTCGGCGTTACGAGGCCCTACGACAATATTAAGGCCTCCGAGGACCTGCATCTCGCATGGCTCGAGGACGAGTACGCGGCGCGCGGCCTGGCCTTTCCCGCCGACGGATCCGCGACGAGCGTCGTAGCGCCCGCGGACCTGAAGTCCGCGGCCCAGGCCGGCGTCGACGCGGAATTATCTAATATCGGCATGTATAAGGCCTTCCTGGCCCGGCCCGAGCTTTCCAGGCCCGAGAACGCCTCGGTCAAGGACCTGTTCGAGCGCCTCATGCGCGCTAGCGAGAATCACCTGCGAGCCTTTAACACCCAGCTGTCGAAGGACTAGAATAAGCTCGTACCAACATAGAACGGAGGAACCATGCCTACGGTAACGGCTAAGCCTAAGAAGACCTCGCGGTGGCTACGGCGAGGCATACAGATCTTCTTCTTCCTGCTCGTCGCGCTCGTAGCGACAAACGAAGCCCTGAGCGAGCGCGGCGTCGAGACGCTATCGTTCATAGAGGGCGCCTCCCTGCACGCTATCTGTCCCTTCGGCGGCGTCGTGTCGTTCTGGCAATTGGCGACCGCGGGGACGCTCGTCAAGAAGGTGCATGAGTCGTCGGTCGCCCTCGCGGTCATCGCGCTGGCCCTCTCGGTCCTGTTCGGGCCGGTCGTCTGCGGCTGGGTATGCCCCCTAGGCAGCCTGCAGGAATGGTTCGGGTCGATAGGTCGCAGGATCTTCGGGAAGCGGTACAATACCTTCGTACCGGCGAGGATAGACAAGCCTCTGCGCTACCTGCGCTATCTCGTCCTGGCCTGGGTCTCGTATATGACCATTGTATCGGGCAAGCTATTCTTCCAGGACCTCGATCCGTACTACGCCCTATTCAATTTCTGGACCGGAGAGGTCGCCCTCGCCGGCGCCGCGGCGCTCGTCGCGACGATACTCCTATCGCTCTTCGTCGAGCGGCCCTTCTGCAAGTACGCCTGCCCCTACGGCGCGTTCCAAGGCGTCTTCAACTTGTTCCGCGTCTTCGGCGTCAAGCGCGTCGCGTCCACCTGCATCTCGTGCAAGGCCTGCGACAGGGCGTGCCCGATGAACATAACGGTATCGGCCAGCGGCACGGTACGGGACCACCAGTGCATCAGCTGCCTTAAGTGCTCGAGCGAGGAGGCCTGTCCCGTCGCCGACACCGTCGTCCTCGCCGCGGGAAAGGCCGAGGGCAAGGCCGAGGGAACGGCCGAGGGAAAGGAAGCCGTATGATACGCGTAAAGCCCCTTCCGCTCGCGGCCATAGTAGTGGCCTCGATTTTCGGAGGCGTAGCCGTCAGCAAGGCGGTCGGCTACTGGAGGACGACCTCCAGCAAGGAACCCGTTACGTTCAAGTCGGGCGAGCTAGCCGGCCTGCCTAACCCGGCGGATATCCGCGGCTCGTATTCGTGGCTTGATATCGAGAAGGCCTTCGGCGTACCAGCCGCCGAAGCCGCCAGGGCGTTCTCTACGGCCGACCGGGCATTGGATCCCGCCGAGCGCGTCAGCGCGCTCGAGGAACTGTACCTGCCTCTCCTGCCGCCCGGGCTCGAGATAGGCACCGGCGCCGTCAGGCTGTTCGTGTCGCTGTATACCGGCCTGCCCCTGGATACGGAAGAAGGCACGGCGCTCCCCGCCGGGGCCGTAGCCTACCTGTCGTCCAGGCCGGGCGCCGACAAGGCGGCGATAGAGCGCTACGCGATTCCAAACGCGCCGGCCGCGCCCTCGTCGGCCGCGCCCCCGAATTCAGCCTCGCCGGCCGCGCCGGCGCAGTCCGCGGCGCCGGCCGCGACCGTGGTAGGCAAGACTACCTTCGGCGACCTGTACGCGTGGGGCCTGTCAGAGGCGCAAGTGGGCGCGGCGATAGGGTACGCGCCCGGCCCGAGGAGCCAGAGCGTCCGCGATAGCGCCTCGGCCAACGGCAAGGAATTCTCCGAGCTCAAGGCCGCGCTCCAGGCGCTCCTCGACGCCTCGCGGTAGGCGCGTCCCGCCGGCCGGCCGGCCGGCGGGACGGATGCCCGGCGAGCCGGGCGGGCGGCCAAGCGGCCGGAGGCCTAGCCCCTCGTCGCGCCGAACACGAACAGGAAAATTCCGAGGATCAGCGTGAACACGCTCGCGCCTATGCAGACCTTAGCGGCCGTCTCGTCGCTCATGTTCTTGCCTAGCTTCATCTTTACGAGCTTGAGCAAGCCGGGCGATTTCTTGATACCGCCGAAGTATCCGACCGCCGCGGTGTACGCGAGGCATGCGATGCCGCCCAGCAGATAGCCAATACCCATAGAATACCTCCTTGCGAGCCACGATCAACTTAGACCCTTGCGGATCTTTGGCATCGCCATGATGAAGATCAGCATGGAAATTCCCAGGACGAGGCCGACGCATACGAGTACCGTAGGCCAGTCGGCCCGCTTCGACAGGATGAGGTCGTTCGCCTTGTAGGCCCAGTAGAACGGGCTCCAGTACATCGTCCATTGCCATCGTTCAGCCAGCAGCTCGTATCCGGCGATCGAACCGGCTATGGGCAGCATCGTCATCTTGACGCCGGCCGCCGCCGCTATCACGTCGTCAGAGCCGAGCCCCTGGAGGAACCCCACTATGAACGTCAGCATCATCGAGGTCAGCCCGACCAGCAGGATCATCAGCCAATCGATGTCGCGGTAGCCGAGTATCAGCAACGAGACGACGATGCTGCCGAGGGTGCTGACGACGCCGAGCAGACTCTTCCCGACAATGAAGCCGTTCTGCGATACCGGCGTGACGTTGATGGCGTTGATGGTATTGTCGGCCTTCTCCTCGACGATGCCCAGCGAGATGATCATACCGGCCAGCATTATCATCATGAGTATCAGCATATTGACGAGCTTCGTCTTCAACGGCGGGACCGTCTTCTCGAAGGAGAGCATCTGTGCGGTGGCATCCTCCCGGGTTATCCCGAGCGTAAAGAGCGAATTCAAGAATTTCGCGTAATTAAGGAGCCCCGGATCCTCGTCTCCCTGGACGATTATCTCATAGCCGGGATCCATAAATACCATGCCGGCGATCTCATCCCGCTTATTCACCCTCCGCTCGAGTTCCTGAACGGAACCGAATAGCTCGACCTGCGCGTAATTCTCCATGAAGGCGATATGCTCCGCGCCGTCGTCCTTCAATAGGCCGATTCGGACGGAGCTATCGGTAATGCCGGGCGCGAATAGGAGTATGCCGACGGCCAGCGCTATCGGCATCGCGATGATCAGGATGAGCATGCTGTCCCTCGTGGCGACGAGGGCGTCCCTGCGGAATATCCTAAGTATCTTCGCTATCATGTACGGCCCCTCATTCCTACACCGTTAGGGTTTTCTTGAACTTCTCGTTGGCGATCGCCAATACGGCTAGCCCGCCTACGAGGAATCCCGCCGACGCCGTCAGTACGTACGGAACATCAGGCTTCCCGAGCATGATCATCTTGAAGACATAGAGTATCGGGTACGTGGGGAAGAACCTGAGCCACACGGGGTCGAAGCTGCCTATAAAATACGAGAATCCGGGGAGCATGAACGCGATCATCAATAGGTACAGGACGCCGAACGACTTGCTCATGGAATCGAAGAAGCTCGCGACTAGGAGGCCTATCGCCGCGAAGGCGAACGTCGTTGCTAGCAAGAAAGGGTAGAACAGGAGGTAATTGGGTTTCAAGCCCATTACGGGAATGACGACGATGCTCGAAGAGATCAGCACGGTCGTCATTATCACCATGGTCTTGCTCAGCAAGTACATCCATACGGTGGCCGGCGTCACGGCGAGCGCCCGTATCACCCCCTGATCCTTGTCCAGGAACAGGTAGGACATGACTATGAAGAAGCCCATGAGGCTGCCGGCGAACGTTATCAATGCGGGCACCGCCGATTCCCTCGCGTTCAGCCTCTCCGTCGAGCCGAGCTCGCGTACCGCCTGCCTGTCCATCTCCTGCTCGAGGACGTCGACGGACCTTGCGTTATAGACATAGAGCAGGTTCGTGAGCCGCTCCGTCTCGTATCCTTGCAGAATGTACCGGTACGAGAACGTCCCCCTATCGCCCAGGCTCACGATCGCGCCTACCTGGCCGCTCGAGTGCGACAGCCGCAGAACGTCCTCCTCGGTATCCAGGAGGAATATGGTCTTCTTTATCCTGCCGTCGTCGACGTCGATTTCCCGCATGGTCCTCGCCATGATGGTCTTGGCCGAGTCGAACGAGTACGAGACGGTCGAACCGGTATCCCTATTCTTGACGGCGAAGGAAGCCGGTTTCATGACGATCTCGGTATCCGCCGCCGGCACGATCTTCCCTTCGTCGATGTATTTCGCGAACAACAGCTCCACCACCTCTGGGCGCGCGTCGTAGAAGACGTATTCTCTCTGCTTGCTGTCCGGGTTTTCCTTTATGGCGACGAGGAGGATCAGGAGCATGACGACGGCTATGAATATCTCGATGTAGAAATAGAAGCCGCGCATAGCGATCTTCATCTCCTTTCGATACGTGCTAAGCATCTTCATTTTACAGGAGCCCCCTTCCGGTTACTTGGATGAATATCTCCTCGAGGGTCGCTTCTTTCGAGTGCATGGTGACGATATCGTAGGACGTGACGATGCCGGCTAGCTTGCGCCTGTCGCCATCGTCGATGGTCTTCAGCGTTTCCTTCACGGGCCGGCTATCGGCGATGTACTCGACCTCGATGAGCTTTTGGCCGAATCGCTGTTTCAGGTTCCTCGGCGTATCGATGAGCCGTATCTCGCCGTCTATGATGAAGGCTACCCTATCGCATAGCTCGTCGGCGATGTACATATTATGGGTAGTGAGGAAGGTCGTGGTACCCTTGGCTTTCTCTTCCTTTATGATATCCTTGATGGTCGCGGCGATGGCCGGGTCGAGGCCGGTAGTGGGCTCATCCAAGAACCATAGTTCGGGCCTGTTGATCATGGATCGGGCGAAGGTAAGGCGATGCTTCATGCCTTTGGAAAAACTCCCGGCCCTGTCCTTCTCCCGCCCCTCGAGCCCTACGAGCGCGAGGAGCTCATGCGGGTCCCGGGTCGGGACGTCGAAAAGATCGGCGAAGTACTTCAGGTTCTCGAGCGCGGTCAGCTTGCTATAGACGTTGGATTGCTCGAACGATACGCCTATCTTGTTGAAACGTTCGTTACGCACCTTGTTCAAGTCGTAGCCGGCTACGGTCACCTCCCCCTTCTGTAACTTCAAGAGGCCGGTGAGCACGCCCTGCGTCGTCGACTTTCCGGCTCCGGAAGGCCCGAGGAACCCGAAGGTCTCGCCTCTCTCTATCTCGAAGCTGATGTCGTTCACGGCCATCTTCCCGTCTTTGCTATACGAGTGGGATAGGTTCCTCACGGTGATCATGCTCGCTTCCTCCTTCGAATCTACCTGCCGCCCGCCTGGGCGACCTAGTATCGGGCCCTGTAGAAAGCCTCCTTGAATGTCGCCATGTACGCTTCCAGGTCTCGAAGCTCGCTGTCCATATCGAAATCGTCCGCGGCCTTTATGTACTTCATGAATATCTCCTCCGAGAACCCGTCGAGGAACAACTGGATTATCTTCATGACGCGCGCCGGGTCGAGCCCCTCCTTGAAGACGGAGCGATCGATATTATGTGTATATACCCTGGCGCTCAGATTGGGCATATGGAGATCGGTAAGCTCCCATACCCTTTCGATGGACTCGCCTTCGAACATCACCTTCCCGAAACTGGCCAGGTAGGGGAACCGCTTGAAGAAGCCCATCTTTATAGTAGCGATCTCGAGCAGGCGGTTTATGGGATCGCCTTTCTCCCAGTCCACCCCCTTGTTGATCGCGTCGCGTATCAGCTCCATCGTATACGTGCGAAGCGCCGCGAATAGAGCTTCCTTGGATTCGAAGTAATGGAACAGGAGCCCCTTCGAGATACCGGCCGAGTTGACGATCGCGTTGGTGGAGGCCTTCGCATAGCCGTTCTCGCCGAATTCCTTCATGGCGCTATTGATCAGGGCTTGACGCTTGGCCGGGTCCATCCGGGCTAGGATGCTTTGCAGGGGTCCGCCTCCTCTACGCCGTTGACCGCTTCGGTCGGTACATACGGAAAAGCATAATGCGACCGACCAGGGCGGTCAATGGAGGATCGGAGGATTTTTAATAATCGGAACGACCTCGAAAGCCAAAACGGCGCGGTTACCGATTTTATGTCGGTGACCGCCGCTTGAGCATCGCTAGGGACCCGATGCCCGCGTTCCGGCCTCGAAGCGCGCGCGCTACCTGGCGGGCACCTTGAACACTATCTTACGGATCGGGCGTCCGGCATCCCGCGAGACCGTCTCGGGATGAGTACGCGGACGCCTAAAGCCTCCCATATGGGCCTCGCCCGGCTCGATCAAGAGCCACGAGCCGGGGAGCATGAGGATATCGCGGCCCGTGCCCGAGCCGAACCACTCGACGTCGTCGGGGCCGCCGTACTCGCCGAGGGAGCGGAGCGATCCGCTATCCTCGACGCGGTACAGCTCCTCGCCCTCTATGACCACGTGCACGTCGATGAACGCCCTATGGC
This sequence comes from Spirochaetota bacterium, assembly GCA_018816345.1. Taxonomy (GTDB): domain Bacteria; phylum Spirochaetota; class Spirochaetia; order Treponematales; family UBA12059; genus SZUA-370. The sequence continues at coordinate 31,758 of JAHIWG010000100.1, forward strand.
ATTCCAATCGGGCTGGAGGCTCGAACGACGGGCTGAAAAGCTTGCAATGCGCGGTGATACCCCGGCCCATATCCTGCGGGACGCCGGTATCCTCCGGCCAGTGCGCGAGCAAGCGCGCCACGAATGACGCCATATCCAGGCCGGATAAGGCCGGGTATACCGACGCGGGCGACTCCCTGGAACCGCTCCATCCCTCTATCGTACCTGTGCGCATCTATATCCTCATCCTAGAAGGTTTGGAAGGAAAAGCACGATCTGCGGGAAGAACGTAAGGAGCAGGAGCGTGACGAATAGCGGGATGAGGAACGGGACCGTCCCCCGCACGAGCGTCTTATAGGGTATGTTTCCCACCCTGCTCACGACGAACAAGGCGGTTCCCATAGGCGGCGTGAGGATCCCGATCATGAGGTTAAAGACGACGATTATTCCGAAATGCACGGGATCGACGCCGGCTTGTATGATGGTAGGCAGGAGGACCGGCACCAGCACGATCAGGAGCGGCAACGCGTCGATGATAGCGCCGAGCAGCAGGAGGATCACGTTTATGGCCATAAGGAGCGCGAGAGGGTTATCGATATAGACCAGGAAGGCCTCGGCCAGGCGAATAGGCATTCGCTCGCGGGCTATTATCCACTGGAATATTGATACGCCGAGGATCATGAGGTAGATCGTACCAGTCGTCTTTACGCTATCGAGGACGATGTCGAAGAACTTCTTGAGGTTCAGTTCCTTATAGACGAACGTGCCTATCAGAAGCGAGTAGCTAGCCGCTATCACCGCGGCCTCGGTAGGAGTGAAGACGCCGGAGAAAATTCCTGAGAGGATTATTACCGGCGTCATCAGGGCGAGCGAGGCCCTCCGGAACGCGCGCGCCTTCTCCGCGAGACTCGCCCTCGGGCCGACGGGGTAGTTCCGCCTATGCGAGAGGATCGATGACATGATCATCAGGGCGAGGGCCGTAAGGAGGCCCGGCACGAAGCCCGCGATGAATAGCCTGTGCACCGACTGGTCCGAGACCAGCGCGTAGATGATGAGCGAGGTGCTAGGCGGGACGAGCGGGCCGATGATGCAACTGGCCGCGGTGATGCCTCCCGAGAACGCGTCGTCATAGCCCTCGTCGCGCATCGACTTGATCTCTAGCTGCCCGAGGCCGCCTGCATCGGCCAGGGCCGAGCCGGACATGCCGGAGAAGATGAGGCTGGCCATGATATTGACGTGCGCCATGCCGCCCTTCTTATGGCCGACGAGCGTCTTGGCGAAGCTGAATATGCGTTCGGTAATGCCTCCGCCGTTCATCAGGTTGCCGGTGAGCACGAAGAACGGAACGGCGAGCAGGATGAAATTATTGGTTCCCTCGAGCATCTGCTCGACGGCGAAGCCGATTAACGGTACTTGCCCCGAGCCCACGAAGTAGACGAGAGCCGAGGCGATGAGGGAGTAGCCGACCGGCACTCCCATGAACAGCAGGATGAACCAGCAGACGAACGTCGCGGAAAGCATCGCTAGACCTCCCGAGCCGCGGCCGGCTCAGCCGAGTAGACGTCCCGCCCTCGGCCGGATAGTACGAGGATCAGCTGGCGCGCCGTCGTCGCCGCGCTGAGCAGGGAGACGAGTACCGCGTTGATGTACATGAAGCCGGAGCTGATGCCGAGGCTTACGAGCTGTATGGGCGCCTTTCGTATCGCCATCCATAGGCTGAACCAGGCGAGTACCATCATGCTGAGGCTGCAGACCAGGAGGATAATCGATTCCATGACCTTACGAACCTTGGCCGGCACGGCGGTCACTAGCATATCGATACGCACGTGACCGTAGTCCCCCTGCGCCAGGTGGACGCCTATCGTGCCCATATAGATGAATAGGAACCTCGATAATTCCTCCGTCCAGGAGGGAGGCGCGTTGAAGAAGTACCTTGATACTATCTGCCATAATATCGAGACGAGTATGGTGCAGAAGAGCACTACCCCGAGTACCTCCTCGGCCTTCTTTAGATAACGTGACACGCGAGCCTCCCTATCTGAAAACAAGGCCGCCCTTCGGCGGCCTATCGAATGGTAACCTATCCGCCGTACTATCGCACGGAGTTGATCGCGCGTATCGCCTTATCGCCGAACTTGGCGTTGTACTCGTCGACGATCGGCGCCACGGCGGCCCTGAACGGAGCCCGGTCAGGATTTGTGATCTTCACGCCCTGATCCGCGAAGAAGCTGATAAGCCTCGCCTCGTCGGCCTTGAAGAGCTCGGTGTGGTATGCCGCCGCCTCGGCCGCGGACTTGGCTATCAGGTCCTGGACTTCCTTAGGCAGCCTCGCCCAGGTCTTCTCTGACACGACGTAGTTCTGATCGTTGAGGATGTGGCCGGTGAGGGCGATGTAGCTCTGCACCTCGTAGAACTTCATGGCGTTAATGGCGGGAAGAGGATTCTCCTGGCCGTCGACGGTATTGGTCTTGAGCGCCATATAGACCTCGCCGAAGGCCATAGGTACCGCGGAAGCGCCGGTGAGCTGGGCGTAGGCCATATTTGCCTTGGCGTTGGGCACGCGGAGCTTCAGCCCGCGCATGTCCGCGATGCTATTGATCGGCCTATTGCTGGAGGTCTGGCGCGTGCCGTTGTAACCGTTGCCTAGGATTCGCCATCCCTTGGCCAGGAGATCGGCCTTGAGCTGCCTGCCGAAATCCGTTTCGGTGGCCCTAACCAGGTGCTCGAAGCCGTCGAAGACGAACGGCAGCTGGAAGATTTCCGCGTACGGTACCCAGAGTCCGAAGCGGCCGGTCTCGCCGAAGGTCAGGTCGAGCACGCCCGCGGAGACCTGCTCGAGCATGGCGCGGTCGTCCCCTAGCTGCGACCCAGGATACAGGGTGATGGTCACGGCGTTCTTGCTACGCTCCGCGACGAGCTCGGCGAAGCGGGTCGCCGCCTTGTACTCGAGGCTGGAAGTATTGGCGACGATGCCCATCTTCAGCTCGATAGTCTTCGCTCCCGGGCTTTCCTTATCCCCTACCGCCCAGAGGCTTCCCGCCGCCGCGATGCACGCGAGCGCTACGATTACTCTCTTCATCTTTCCCTCCTTATACTAATCCAACGCGTTCTTGAAGCCGCTAAGAATATCCCGAGCGCGACTCTGCCTCTCCTCGCCGAGCGGGAGGAAGGGCGCCCTGCAATGCCCGCCCTGGACCCCTTGCAGGCTAAGCATGTACTTGAGGGTCTGGTACAACCCGTTATCGACCGCCTGCTCTATGAAGTCGTTCAGCGCGTGCTGCAGGGCCTGGGCCGCGCGCAGGTCTCCCGCGGCGATGGCGTCGCGGATCCTCAGGACGACGGGCGCGGTTATGTTGAAGGTGCTGCCTATGGCCCCGTCGGCGCCCGCTATCAGCCCCGAGGCGCAGAGCTCGTCGTAGCCGTTATAGATGATCTTATCGGGGAAGAGCCGCCTGAGGCGCTCAAGCTGATACATGTTATCGGAAGTGAACTTGATGCCCGCGACCGTGGGAAGCTCGAGCAGCCCGGCGAGCTGCTGCTTGCTGAGCTGCTTCCCGGTGAGCGCCGGAATGAAATAGACGATGAGCGGCAGCGGGCAACCTTCACCCAGGGTCCTATAATAGGAGACTATCTCGTCGTAGCTGAACTGGTAGTAGAACGGCGTCACCGATGATATCGCGTCGTACCCCTGGTCCAGGGCGTGCGCGGCCAGCTCGCGCGCCTCGCGCACGTCGAGCGAGCCGACTTGCGCGATCAGCGGAATCCTCTTCGCCGCGACTTCCGCGGCTAAGGTTAGGACGCGCTTCTTCTCGAGTGTCGATAGCATGAGGTTCTCGCCGGTCGAGCCGTTGACGTAGAGCCCTTCGATACCCTGGCCGATATTAAACTCGACCGTCTCGGCCAAGCCCTTCTCGAGGATCGAACCGTCCCTATCGAAAGGAACGAGCAAAGCGCTCATGACAGCGCGTAGATGTTGCATATACTCCTACCTTTCCCCGTCTTCTAGTATACAAGCAGGCTATATCTAGTATACTAGTTTGTCAAGAAAAAAACGTCGCCTCTAGATACTGAAGTAGCCGAGCGATTATCGGAGACCTCCCGCGCCCCGCTTTAGTAGCTCCTCGACGAGCCTCAGGCATACCAGGTGCATTCTAGGGAGATGAAAAGGCCCCTTGTAAAGGTTTCCCTTGAGCTCTGTCGAGACGCTGCCGTCGCGGTGCAGGTATCCGAACCACTCTCCGAAGCTGCGGTCGGGGAAATGCGCGTCGGCCCATTCCCATATCTGGTCGAATCGCTCGGCCCAGAGACTGTCTCCCGTATCGGCGTAGGCCATGAGGGTCGCGATAGCGGCCTCGTTCTGAGGCCACCAGAATTTCATGTCGTGCCAATACTCCACCCCGGGCAACCCGAGCGCGTCCCTGAAATAGATGATTCCGCCGTACTCGCGGTCCCAGCCCCAGTCCCACATCCAGTCGAGGATCTCCAAGCCAGCCGATCGGAGCCTGGCGTCGCCGCCTCGCTCGCGAGCCTCCCTGAGCAGGAACCAGGCGGCTTCCATCGCGTGGCCCGGGTTGAGCATTCGCCCTTCGAAATGGTCCCCGTTGAAATCCCCGGTCGGACCGACCTGCTCTAGGACCGCGCGCAGGTCCGGCTTCATGAACCTGCCGATTATGACGTCGGCCTGCCCGTCAATAAACGAGCTCAGGCGGGGAGTCTCCGAAGGCAAGGCCGCCCTTAGCTCCTGGGCCGTGGCTATCAGTATCATATGGATGGCCAGGCCGTCGCTCGGGCGCGTCGTGGCATCGAATTTCGGTTCCAGGGCCGCCGGATCC
>JAHIWG010000101.1 GCA_018816345.1 Spirochaetota bacterium
AGGGCTGGAGGTCGAGGTCGAGGGCGACGAGATGGCCGTGCGCGGGCTCGGCGGGTCACCCGATAGGCGGCTGGGCCGCGGCTCGGTATCGTCGCGCGGTGATCACCGCATCGCCATGGCGGCGGCCGTCGCGGCCCTGGCGGGCTCGGGCGCCGTGGCGATAGAGGGCTCCGAGAGCGTCGCGAAGAGCTGGCCGGGGTTCTTCGAGGCCCTGGAGGCGATCAGGGCCCCGGGCGGCCGAACGCCTCGATGAAGTCCAGGGGGAAGGGACTATAGTCGGGCGGTATGCCTGGTACGCCGCGGAAGCCGCCGGAGCGGTAGGCCAGGTACTCGTCCTTGACGCGCCGGGCGAACGCCCCGTCCTCGAGCAGGTCGACGGCCGTCATGGCCATGGCCTTAGCCGAGAGCAAGGCGGCCGCGTCCCCCGGGGCGGACCCGGCGGCGGCCGCGAATTCCGGGGTATGGGCGACGAGGCTATCGTCGCCCAGGCCGCAATAGCCGTGGATGGCCGGCGCCTCCCAGCTGACGTCGCCGAAATCGGTGGAGATGCCTGGATAGGTCTGCCGTTCCAGGCTCCGCTGCGAGTCGACGGGGCTCTGGAGCGATCCGCCGAGCGCGCGGATAGAGCCGGCTAGGCTGGCCGCGAGGCTCAGGTTGGCGATCATGTGGCGGTACTCGTCGAGGACGGTTACGGCGCCGCGGGCGCCGGTCATCTCGGAAATCGAGCGGGCGCAGGACCGGACGAGCTCGAAGCGGGATTCCAGGTACTCGCCGTAGAAGGCCTTCATGGTGACGTGGGCCTCCGCGCTCTTGGGAACGGTGATGGCGCTCGGCCCCCCGCCGTCGGTGATGGTATAGGCGAACATCACGGAAGGCGACCAGCCCCGCTTCATGTCGTTCACCGAGTGGAGGAATAAGAGCAGGCTCTCCAGGGCGTTGACGCCTTTCTCCGGCTCGGTGTAATGGGCGGGCTTGCCCTCGAACCTGACGGTAAAATCCTTGAGCGGGAAGGAATAGCGCCAGACCTGGTTAAGGCCGCCTATGGGATGCATCATCATAACCGCGTCGAGGCCCCCGAAGACGCCGGCGCGGCTCATGATCACCTTGCCGCCCTTGGATTCGGCGCTAATGGCCTCCTCGTCGGGCGTCCCTATGAGGAGTATCTCCCCTCCCAGCTCGTCCACGACGGGCCGGAGCGCCAGCGCCGCCCCGAAGGATCCGGCCGCGATGACGTTGTGCCCGCAGCCGTGCCCCAGATCCGGCAGCGCGTCGTATTCGCACAGGAAGGCCACGCGCGGGCCGGCCTTGCCCGACGAGTAGCGGGCTATGAACGCCGTCTCCATCCCGGCCGCCTGGGCCTCGACGGCGAAGCCGGCCGCGGCGGCCTCGGCCGAGAGGAAGGCGCAGGCCCAGCTCTCGTGGAGCCCGAGCTCCGGATGCGCGTGGATGCTCCGGCTGACCCGGGTTATATCGCCGGCGAGGCGGTCTACCTCGCCCCGTATCCTATCCTTACGTTCGCTTGCCCTGATCTCCATACGGCGCCGTCCTCGGTATAAGGATCGGGGCCGAGGCCCCGGCTAGGACATTCTAGCCCCTCGCCGGGCAATGTCAATCGAATCTGGCCTCGCCCAGGTTATCGCGCAGCTTCCCTAGGAATTTCGCCATCTCCTCGTGGTCGCGGTCCTTGATGATGTGCGTCAGGTAGGATAGCTGAGAGTTGATGAGCTCGATGCGCCGTATCGTGTACGGGTTGAACATGATCTCCGCGAGCAGCCGGTCGTCCTCCGCCAGGAGGCCCCGGGCGATCTCGAGGTGCTTCTTGAAGTTGGTGCCCGGCGCGTCCAGGCGCTTCATGCAGGCCGCGAACACCATGGTCGACGCGAAGGGCGTGGCCAGGGAGTAGGCGACGGTGCGGTCGTGGCCGTCGAAGCCGTCCTCGTACACGGTTATGCCGAGGCCCTCGTAGAAGGCCCGCCAGAAGGCCTTGCCCTCGGCGCACGACTCCTCGATGAGGACGGCGCTCTGCTCCGACAGGTTCGACTCGTCGGCGTAGGTGGGTCCGAACATAGGGTGCGACGACACGAACGGGCGCCCCGCCGCGGCGTAATAGCCGGCGAGGCCGGTCTTGACCGACGCTATGTCGGATAGCGAGCACGACGCGGGCAGGAAGGGCAGGGCCGCGTCGAAGGCCTCTTCCGTCAGGCCGAGCGGGACGCAGTTGACGAGCATGTCGGGCGCGAAGGGCCCGAGGTCGGCTAGCCTGGAGCTCGCCAGGATCCCGGCCCCCTGGCCGGCCGGCGATTCGTCCCGCGCCCCGTCCGGCGCCCCGGCTACGGCGACGAGCCTGGCCTCGTCGGTGTCGTACGCGAGTACCTCGTGTGATCCCGAGAGGGCCGAGGCGAGCCACGCCCCCATCTTTCCCGCGCCTAGTATCGCGATCCTCATTGTTATAATTTCCTCTCGTCGTAACAACCGAGCATCCTGAACTCGCGCACCTGCGCCCTGGCGGCCTCGATGGCGGAGGCGACGCGGGAGTCCCCTTCGGAGCCGTCGAAGTCCACGAATATGGCGTAGTCGCCCGGCTCGTTAGGCACGGATTCGATGCGCGTCAGGTTGATGCCGGCGGCGGCGAAGACCTCCAGGACGCCGAACAGCGAGCCGGCCTTGTCGTCGGCGAAGAATACCGCGGAGCACTTGTTGCCCGGACGCCCTTCGGCCTCCTTGGCGAGCACGAAGAACCGCGTCCTGTTGGCCTGGGAGTCCTGGATGCCCTCCTTGATTATCTCGAGACCGTATAGCTCCGACGCGAAGCGGCTGGCGACGGCGGCCGCGCCCTTGGGCCTTTCCTCGGCTATCATCCTCGCGGCGCCGGCCGTATCGAACCATTCGGCCGCGTCGAGCTTGTTCCGCTCCAGGAAGCGCCGGCACTGCGCGAGCGCCTGGCCGTGGGAATAGGCCGTCCTGATATCGCGGTGGTCGGTCCCGGGAGCGGCCAGGAGGCAGTGGTTCACCGGCATGTCTATCGCGCCCACCACGCGGAGCTCCGTCGTCACCAGGATCGAGTTGACCTGGCCCACGATGCCGCCTAGCGTGTTCTCCACCGGCACGACTCCGTAGTCGAGGTCGCCCGATAGCACCGCGTCGAAGACCTGGGCGAATTCGGGGAAGGGTATCGTCGCCGCCTGGCCGTCCCAGGCCCTCGCGGCGGCGTCGCTATACGCGCCGTGCGTGCCCTGGAAACCTACCAGCTTAAGCCCCCTGTCCTGGACGGCCTTGCTCTCGGCCATGATGCGCCGGTACAGGTCCTCGGTGAAGGCGGGCCCCGCGAGGCACTTGGAGCGCCTGGCCACGCGGTCCAGCACCTCGGCCTCCCGGCCGGAGTCCAGGGCGCCCGTCTTGAACCGCCTGGTCAGGAGGCCTTTCTCGAGCCTCTCGTCGAGGAGGGCCATGATGCGCGCGTCTATCCTGTCGATGTCTTGCCTGAGTCCTTCGAGGGTCATGGGTGCTTCCTTCCTTGGGTGTCTTCATCCTCGGTCGCCGGTGCCGGAAAGCCGGGACGGCCGTCCCTGGCGCGGGCCTGGAGCTCGAGGTCGGCCAGCGCGACGGCGAGCGCGGCCTCGAGGACCACGGCGGCCCTTAGGGCTATGCACGCGTCGTGCCTGCCCTCGGCCGAGAGCTCGCCCATCGCCCCAGCGCTGAAATCCCAGGTCGCCTGGGACTTCTTTATGGTAGAGGCCGGCTTCACGGCGACGCGGACGACTATCTCGTTGCCGTTTGATATGCCGCCGTTGACGCCTCCCGCGCCGTTCCTGGAGGTCGTCCCGTCCGGGGCGACGATAGGGTCGTTATGCCGGCTGCCGCGCATGCGCGCCGCGGCGAACCCGTCGCCGAATTCGACGCCGCGCACTCCCGGTACGGCGAACAGGGCCTTGGCGGCGGTTCCCTCGAGCGAGCCGAAGAAGGGCTCGCCGAGTCCGGCGCGGATCCCCCTGACGCGAAGCTCGACGAGGGCGCCGACGGAGTCGCCGTCCTCGGAGGCTCCCTTCACGGCGGCCGCTACGTCGGCGTCGCCGCCGGCCTCGAGCAGGGCCGCGGAGAACGAGGCCCCCCGCAGTATCTTCTTGGCGACGACGCCGGCGGCGACGAGCCCGGCGGTGACGCGCCCGGAGAAGTGCCCCGAGCCGCGCGGGTCGGAGAAGCCGCCGTAGCGGGCGCGCGCGGCGAGATCCGCGTGGCCGGGCCGCGGCATCGCCGCGAAGAGGGAGTAATCGCCCGACCGGGCGTCGGCGTTCCTGAAGACGACGCAGAGCGGAGTCCCCGTCGCGCGGCCTTCGTGGAGGCCGGACAGGATCTCGGGGACGTCGGCCTCGACGCGCGGCGTCGTGCCTTCCGCTCCGGCCCGCCTGCGCGCAAGGTCGGCCTCGAAGTCCTCGGGCGAGAGCGCAAGGCCCGCCGGCATCCCGTCGATGACGGCGCCGACGGCCGGGCCGTGGGACTCGCCGAATATCTCGACCTTGAAAACGTCGCCGAAGGAATTCACGGGGCCCTCCTTATGAAATCGCGTAGCTCCTCGAGCGCCACGGGCCCTATCCTGACGTCGCCTACCGCCATGGGGAAGGCGAATAGTATATCCGAGCCGACGCGCTTCTTATCGGATCCGGCGGCCGCGGCCACCGCGTCGCGGAACGCGGCCGGAGATAGGTCCTTCGTCGCGGGCGAGCCGCGGCGGGCCTCCTCGAGCCCGGCGGGCAGGCCGAGCCTCGAGACGAGGGCGCCGACGCGGCGGGCGTCGGCCTCCGAGCCGCCCCGCTCGACGGCCAGCGCGAAGGCGAGGCAGAGCCCCGCCGCGACGCACGCGCCATGGGGCAGGCCCGTCGTCGCCTCTATCCCGTGGCCGATGGTGTGGCCGAGGTTGAGCTTGCGCCTATCCCCCGTCTCCCGCTCGTCGGCGCTCGCGACAGAGGCCTTGAGCCGTACGGATCGGGCGATCAGGGGCGCGAGGGCGCCGCGGTCGATCGCGCCGTCGGCGGCCACC
>JAHIWG010000102.1 GCA_018816345.1 Spirochaetota bacterium
ATCGACGGCGGCCCCGGCCCCCGCGTAGACGAGGTTGGCCGCGGCGTCGCAGACGGGGCTCATGCCGGGCTTGGAGAGGTCGATGAGCGCGATGTCCGCCGGAGCCCCTTCGGAGAGGAACCCTTCGGAGAGGAACCCCTCGGAGAGGAGCCCCTCGGAGCCGGCCCCGGCGGGAGCGAAGCCCGCGTCGGCGCCGAAGAACGCATAGCCCGCCTTAGAGGCCGCGCCCAGGATCGCGCCCACCGGGAAGCGGGTTGGGTCGCGGTAGTGATGCTTCTGAAGGAGGCCGGCTATCTTGGCGTCCGCGTAGAGGTCGAGCGAGTTGTTCGAGGCGGCGCCGTCGGTGCCCAGGAGCACTCGGATACCGCGGGAGCGGGCCGCCTCGTAATCGAAGGCCGGCCCGGAGGCGAGTTTCATGTTGGATACCGGGTTGTGGGCTACCGTTACGCCGCGCTCGGCCAGGATGTCCCAGTCCCGCTCGTCGAGCCAGAGGCAGTGGGCCGCGAGCGTACGTGGGCCGAGCGCTCCCAGCGAGTCCAGGTAGGCCGTCGGGGACATGCCCCGTGAGGCCTTGCAGTCGCGGTTCTCGGCCTCGGTCTCCGAGAGGTGGACGTGCAGCGGCAGGCCGCGCTCGGACGAGAGCCGGCCGAGGTAGCGTAGGCTCTCGGCGCAGGTGGCGTAGACGGAGTGGGCCGCGAGGCCGAAGCGGACCAGGCTCCCGTAGTCGGGGAGCTCGGCGAAGAACGCGTCGCAGGCCTCCCGCTGCGCCTCTCCCCGGGCCTCGTCGAGGCCGTCTATCAGCGCGTAGCCCGCGACGTAGCGCATGCCCGAGTCGCGCGCGGCCTCGGCTACGGCCCTCGGGTCGAGGTACATGTCGTGGCACAGCGTCGTGCCCGTCCTGAGCATCTCCTGGCAGGCGAGGCGGGTGCCCCAGTAGATGTCCTCGGGGCTCATCCTCGCCTCGCGCGGCCAGATGGCCTCGCTGAGCCATGGGCCTAGCTCCATGTCCTCGGCCGCGCCGCGGAGGAGGGTCATAGCGGAATGCGCGTGGGCGTTGACGAGGCCCGGGACGGCGGCCATGCCGGAGGCGTCCACGACGTCGGCCCCCGAGGCCCGGGCGGCGCCTATGCCGGGGGCGACGAGGCCGACGCGGCCTCCTTCTATCAGTATATCGCGGGCCGTCCCGGGCTCGGTCGAGCCCGGGACGACCGCGCCTCGTATCAAGAGCGACATCGGCGTCTCCTCCCTATATCAGGCCCAGTATCCTCTTCACGAGGGCGACGAATTCCGGCCGGCGCTTATCGGCTATCTCCATCACCTCCTCGCCGGTAATGGGCTGGTCGAGGATGCCCGCGGCCATGTTGGTGATGCAGGATATCCCGAGCACGTCCATGCCGCAATGGCGGGCGACTATGGCCTCGGGCGCGGTGGACATGCCCACCGCGTCGGCGCCGAGCGTCCGAGCCATGCGTATCTCGGCGGGCGTCTCGAAGCTCGGGCCGGTGAACCAGGCGTAGACGCCCTCGCGCAGCGCGACGCCGCAGTCCGAGGCGGCCTTCCTCGCCGCCTCGAGGAGGCGAGGCGTGTAGGTCGTGGACATGTCGGGGAAGCGCGGGCCGAGCGAGTCGTCGTTGGGCCCTATGAGCGGGTTCTGTCCGCTCAGGTTTATGTGGTCCCTCAGGGCCATGAAGTCGCCCGGGGAGAACGACTCGTTGACCCCGCCTGCGGCGTTGGTCAGGAACAGCGTCCTTACGCCTAGCGCCTTGAAGGTCCGCACCGGGAAGGCGATGCTCGCCATGGGATGGCCCTCGTAGAAATGGAATCGTCCCTGCATCGCCAGGACCGGTACGCCGGCGAGGCTGCCCGCCACGAGCCTGCCCGCGTGGCCGGGCGCCGTGGAGACGGGGAAGTGCGGGATGTCGCCGTAGGGCAGGGCGACGGCGCCCTCGATATCGTCGGCGAGGCTGCCTAGCCCCGAGCCGAGGACGAGGGCCACGGCGGGAGAGGCTCCTATCCTCGAGCGTATGAAGGAAGCGGCTTCTTGGATGTCATCGCGAACCATGGGATACCTCCGTGCTGCAGCGTTTAAAAAAGGCCGCGGCCGCCCGGGACCTGGCGCCCCGGGCGGCCGCGGCCGCGAGCCTTGGGTTACTTCTTGATGCCGAGGTCGGCGAGCGCGCTCGGGACCTTGACGCTGCCGTCGACGATGCCGGCCTTGGCCTTGGCCACGGCGTCCTTGACCGACTGCGGCACGATGGCGTCGTGCTGGTGGAAGGGCGCGAGGTCGATGGAGCCCTCCGCGAGGCCGAAGACGCGGTTGACGCCTCCCTTGAGCGTGCCGGCCGCGAGCTCCTTTATGGTCACGTAGGCGGAGCTGGTCGTCCCCTTGAGGGCGGAGGTAAGCACGAATTCGGGGGCGGCCGCGTTCTGGTCGACGTCGGCCCCGATGGCGAAGATGCCGCGCTCCCGGGCCGCGTCGATGACGCCCATGCCGGTGAGGCCGGCGATCTGGAGCACGATATCCGCGCCCTGGTCGATGAGGGCTATCGTCGCTTCCTTGCCCTTGGCTCGGTCTCCGAAGCTGCCCGCGACGATGTAGCGTACGTCGACGCCCGGGTTGACGCTCTTCGCCCCGGCAATGTATCCGGCGAGATATCGCTCGACGGGCGGGATGTCCATGCCGAGTACCGCGCCGATGACGTTCTTGTCGTTGAGCTTGGGCGAGTTCTTGGCGAACTCCTTGGTCATCTGGCCGGCGACTATCCCGGCTAGGTAGCCGGCTTCCTGCTCCTTATACGAGACGCCGATGAGGTTGGCGGGGATGGAGTCCATGAAGTAGGTGTGGTCGATGCCGGCGTAGAACGTCTCGGGGTGGGCCTTGGCGGCTTCCTGTATCTGCTCGACCATGAGGAATCCCACGCCGAATACCAGCTTGGCGCCGTCCTCGGCGAGGCCTGAGAGGTTGGGCACGTAGTCGGTCATCGCGTGCGACTCGAGCACCTTGGCCTTGGCCAGGCCGTCGGCCTCGGCCTTCTGGAGGCCGGCCCAGACGCCGTCGTTGAACGAGCCGTCGCCGAGCCCGTTGGCGTCGGTGGTCATCGCGACGAGCGGCGGTTCCTTGGCTTTCTCTGCCGGCTTCTCGGCCGGCTTGGAGCACGAGACCGCGACGAGGCAGGCGGCGAGCGCGATCGCTAGGATGCGTTTCATAGGTTCCTCCTTATACAATAGGGCTCCGATAAGAGCCCCGAACCGTTCCGCTCCCGTACGGGAACGGACGGACGTTCGCTGATGCCGGGAAGCGCGGCTCTAGTCTCCGCCGCCCTCCACGCTAAAATCCTTGCCCACCGCGGCGGGCGGCCTGGAGCGCTTGACGAGCCCCGCGACCGCCGCGATAGTCGCGACGTACGGGAACACGAGGAACAGCTCCGAGGGCAGGTCTATGACCCCGAGGCCCTGGGCCCGCAGCTGGAGCGCGTCCACGAAGCCGAAGAATAGCGACGCGAGGAAGACGCCGACCGGCCTCCAGCCGCCCGCGATGTTCGCGGCGAGGGCTATGAAGCCCCTGCCGTCGGTCATGCCCTCGGTGAAGGAGTTTGAGTTCTCTATGGAAAGGAATGCCCCGGCGAGGCCGCACATAACCCCGCCGAGGACTACGGCGGTATAGCGGGTCTTGACGACGGAGCGGCCCATCGTCTCGAGGGCCATGGGATACTCGCCCGAGGCCTCTATGGAGAGTCCCAGCCTCGTGCGCTTGAATATCCAGGCCCACGCGACCACCGAGAGTAGCGCCAGGTAGACGATGGGCGTCTGGTCGAAGAAGGCCTTGCCTATGAACGGTATGTCGGATAGCACGGGGATGGCCGTCTTGTAATCGTGGAGGGTCCTCGCGACCGCGTTGGAGGTGCCCTGCCTGCCGTAGGCCACCATCATGAGGTAGCGCGTCAGGCCGAACGCCAGGATGTTCATTATGGCGCCCGCGACGACGTGGTTGAAGTGGAGGCTTATGGCGGCCCAGGCGAAGAAGAGCGAGTAGAGGGCGCCTGCGGCGGCCCCGCCTACGAGGCCGAGCCACGGACTGCCCGTATACCAGGCTACGAGGGCCGCGAAGAACGCCCCGACCAGCATGATGCCTTCCATCGCGATGTTCGTGACGCCGGAGCGCTCGCAGACGACGGCGGCCATCGCCGCCAGTATCACCGGCGCCGCCAGGCGGACGGTGGCCTCGACGAGCTGGGGCGTGAACAGGGCCGCGAGCGTTTCCATCATGACCGGCCTCCTTCGGAAGCGGCGCGGGCCGCCTTGCGGCCGGCCAGGAAGCGCTTGATGGCCGCCCCCGAGCTAGAGTAGACGACCTCGGCGAGGAGGAGGAACAGTATGACGCTCTTCACTATCTCTATGATGGCGTTAGGCGTGCTCGCCGTCCTCGCCATGTACTGGCCGCCTGCGTCGAGGACTCCCCATAGCAGCGCCGCGAAGACGATGGCGATAGGGTCGTTACGGGCGAGCAGGGCTATCGATATGCCGTTCCACCCGTAGCCGGCGTTCAGGTTCTGGAACATGCGGTGGTCGAGGCCGAGCACCTGGGTCACGCCCGCCATCGAGGCGAGGGCGCCCGATATGAGGAGCGTGGCGAACGTGATCCTCGCCGTCGAAATGCCCTGGGTCCTCGCCGCGATAGGATTGTGGCCCACGGCCCTGATCTTGAAGCCTAGGTCGGTCCGGTCCAGGACGAATCGGACGGCGAAGGCCGCGGCCACGGCCACGAGAACGCCGACGTGGAGCCTGTAGTTGGAGGCGGGAAGCACGTCCTTGAAGAGCGGCAGCCATAGCCGCTCGCCTATCTGGGCCGTCGCGTAGGGGTGGGCCGAGCTCGCCGGGTCGCCTCCGTTGGCCCTGATGAACATCGGGGACAGGGTGCGTATCGCGTAGGCCATCATCATCGTCGTGACCACCTCGTGGGCGCCGGTCTTGACCTTGAGCGCGGCGGGTATCAGGTTCGCCGCGGCTCCCGCGAGCATGCCTACGACGAAGACGAGGGGTACGCCGAGGGGAGCCGGGAGGTTTAGCTTGAGCCCCAGCCAGGTCGCCGCCATCACGCCGACGAAGTATTGGCCCTCGGCGCCTATGTTGAACAGGCCGCCCTTGAAGCCGAACGATATGGCCAGGCCCGTGAATATGAGCGGGGTGGCGTTGAGGACGGAGATGTGCCAGTTGCGCACGAGGCCGCCGTAGAAGAGGGCCGCGTAGGACGCGACGGGATCGTACCCCGTCGCGAGCATCACGGCGGCCCCGATGGCCAGGGCCGAGGCTATGCCTATCGCCGGGACCGCGGCCGCCTTGAGCATGGAACGCGACGCGGCGGCGAAGCCCTCCGCTCCCAGCTCCGAGCGGCGCAGGAAGCCGAAGATCGCGAGCGCCGCCAGCGCGAGGAGGCCCCCGGCGAAGTACGAGGCGAGGTAGAGCGTCGAGCCTATCGCCGCCATGGCGGCGGCGGATGTCATTATAATCGCGCGCGCGCGATCGGGTCTCATGCTTCGCTCCTCGCGGCGGGGCCGGCCGCGGCGCCCCGTATCATGTATTCCCCGACCTCCGCCGGGTTCGTGGCGTCCGCCCTCGACTCGAAGACGACCCGCCCGCCGTGCAGTACGGCTATCCTGTCGGAGAGCGCGAATATCTCGTCGAGCTCCATGGAGACGAGGAGCACGGCGACGCCGCTCTCCTTGAGCTCGAGGATGCGCCTGTATACGTATTCTATCGCTCCTACGTCGAGGCCGCGCGTCGGCTGCGACACGAGGAGGAATTTCGGGTTCCGCGAGAATTCCCGCGCGAGTATGACCTTCTGCTGGTTGCCGCCGGATAGCGTCGACGCGCGGGCGTCGGGCCCGGATGCGCGTATGTCGTAGCGCTCCATCAGGCCCGTCGCGGACGCTCGGGTCGCCGCCCGGTCGAGTACGCGGGCCCTCGAGTACGGCGCTCGGTCGGATCGGCCGAGGGCCAGGTTCTCCTCTACCGAGAACTGCACGACGAGGCCGGAGGCGCGCCTGTCGGGAGGGACGTAGCCGATGCCGGCGTCCATGCGCCTCGCGACGCTCCATCCCGTCACGTCGTCGCTTCCGAGGCGGACGGTACCCGCGGTCGCCTTGGCCAGGCCCGTGATCGTCTCGCACAGCTCCCGCTGGCCGTTTCCCTCGACCCCGGCGATGCCGAGTATCTCGCCCGGGCCGACGGCGAGGCTCGCCCCTCGGAGCGCCTCGAGGCCCCGGGGGCCGAGGGCGGACACCGCCTCCATGCGGAAAATAGGCTCGGGCGCCGGGGCAGGCTCCGGCCTGTCGACGCTGAGGACGACGTCCCTGCCGACCATCAGCCGCGCCAGCTCCGAGGCCGTGGTGCCGAGCGTGGCGCGCTCTCCCGACAGCTTGCCCTTTCGCAGTACGTACACGCGATGGGAGAGGCTCCTGACCTCCTCGAGCTTGTGCGTGATTATGATGATAGACGTCCCGCCCTCGGCGAGCCTCCTGAGGGTGGCGAACAGCTCGTCGACCTCGCGCGGCGTCAGTACCGCGGTCGGCTCGTCCAGTATCAGCACGGCGGCGTCCCGGTAGAGGGCCTTAAGTATCTCGACGCGCTGCTGGAGGCCGACGGGAAGGTTCTCGACCTTCTCGTCGGGATCGACCTCGAGGCCGTAGCGCGCCGACAGCTCCGCGACGCGGGCCCTCGCGCGCCTATACCTGATATGGCCGAGGACGGAAGGCTCGTCCCCTAGTATGATATTCTGGGTGACGGTAAGGGTAGGGACGAGCATGAAGTGCTGGTGCACCATGCCGAGCCCCAGCTTGATGGCGTCGCGCGGGGAGTCGAAGCGGACGGGCTCGCCCCGGACCAGTATCTCTCCCGAGCTTGGCCTATAGAGGCCGAAGAGCACGTTCATCAGGGTCGACTTGCCGGCGCCGTTCTCCCCGAGGAGGGCGACTATCTCGCCGCGCTCGAGCCGGATGGACACGTCGCTGTTGGCGACGACGCTCCCGAAGGTCTTAGTGATGCCCCTCGTCTCGAGGACGGGGCCGGCTCTCGGATCTGTGGTCATGCTCCGCTCTCCCCCTCGCCGAGGCTCTGCCAGGCCGCGGTCGCTTCCAGGTCAAGCTATCAGGGGCGGCTTGGGCTGTCAATGCTAAACCCTCGGCTCCGGGCGCGAACGCTGATTGAACGGGCGTGAACGGGCGCCGCTCTTCGCGCGTCAGGCATGGCCTCGAGCTAAGACGACGCCTCGTCCCTGAGCGATTCGGTTATGGAGATGAATTCGTCAAGGCGTAGGAAGAGGGAGTCGACTAGCTCGGGATCGAACATCCCGCCCCGTTCCGCGCGGATGTACTCGAGTATCCTCGGAAGCTCCCACGCGTCCTTGTACGGGCGGAACGACGATAGGGCGTCGAAGACGTCGCAGAGGCAGACGACCCTGCCCGCGAACGATATCTCCTCTCCCCTCTTCCCGTACGGATATCCCGATCCGTTCCAGTACTCGTGGTGCTCGAGCGCTATGAGGGCGGCCATCTTGATGAGGGGCCGCTCCGACTTATCGAGGAGATTGAACCCGACCAGCGTATGGGCGCGCATCGCGGCCATCTCCTCGCCGGTGAGCGGGGCCGGCTTATTGAGGATATCGTCGCTTATCGATATCTTGCCTATGTCGTGCATCGGAGCCGCGTCGGCAATCAGCTCCGCCTCGTCGGGCGCTAGTCCCCGGGCCTTGCACAGCGACCTCGCGTACTCGCCGACCCTCGCGACGTGGAGGGCCGTCTCCTTGGAACGGAACTCGACCACCTCTGAGAGCGTTATCATTATCTCCTTCTGGGTCGACGACAGCTCCCGATTAATGGCGAGGAGCTGGTTCTCCGCAACCGTCCGGCGTAGTATCTCCTCCGTGAGCGATTGGTTGGCGACGGCCATGGCCTCGCTCGCGCGTCGCAGCGAGAAGCGGAGGCTGCTGTGCATCAGTTGCATCTCTATGATGGCTATGCAGGCGAGGAGCGTGATGGCGGCCACGAGCACGAACACGTCGACGGTATCGACGGTCGCGGCCCACCGCGCGTCCGTTAGCGAGCGGAGCGTAAAGACTATCCTGAAGGCGTAGATGCCGGCGTAGGCGACGAAGAGAGAGGCCGCGAAGCGCGTCTCCGCGCGGAGCTCGCGCGGGGCCCTGAAGACGAGGAAGTACGCGGTGACTATGCCGTAGCAGGCGTAGGCCAGTCCCGTCGCTATGCCTACGGCGTCCAGCGCGCCGGCGAGCGCGTCGGCGAGCGCGTCGGCGATGAAGACTGCGGCCGTGGATGTCGCGAGCACGCCCGCGAGGGCGAAGGATAGACCTTTCGGCTCGGCGCCCAGGAAACGGACGAAGCCGAGCGTCTTGAGCATGACGCCGGCTATGACCAGGCCGTTGGCGAGCACGATAGAGACGAAGCCGGGTGCCCGGTCCCCGAGGGCGTAGAGGCCTATGCCGGCGGCGATGAGGGAGAAGCCCGCGAACCAGTATCCGGGTCCAGCTATCTGCCTGCGCGACCCGAGCCACGTGAAGCATGACAATACGAGCAAGGCGAACGCGAGGACCACGCTCGTTAGGAGTACGCTATCGAAGTCGATCATGGAGTGGCCTCATGGACTATGAGTATGCCTCGCCGAGCGTCCCGCGTCAAACCTGAGCGGAATGAATCACTATTCGATCCCGAGCCGTCGCGCGAGTAATCTCGCGACGCGAGTAATCTCGCGACGCGAGTAATCTCGCGACGCGAGTAATCTCGCGACGCGAGTAATCTCGCGACGCGAGTAATCTCGCGATCAGCCCCCTCCGACTGGCGGGAAGATGGAGACGACGTCGCCGTCGGAAAGCGGCCTGTCCAGCCTTGCGTCGCGGCCTCCCACGAGGAGTATGGCGATTTCCGCGGGCGGGATGGCCAGGGCGTCGGCCAGGTCCTGGACCGTAGCCCCTTCGGCGAGCTCCGCCTCGACCACCTTGCCCCGACCCGTCCTTAGGGTCGCGAAGAGCCTCGCCTCGATCCTCATCGGGTCCTCCTCTGAAGCGCTGGCGCTACGGGCGTCATAGGCGCTACGGGCGTCATAGGCGCTACGGGCGTCATAGGCGCTACGGGCGTCACGGGCATAGCGTGAAGCCCCTGCTCCACGGGCAGTCGGCGCATGACGGCGTTCCGGCGTGGCAGTCGGCGCTGGTGTCACGGCAGAGGTCGCAGCCGTCCGCTAGGTCGCAATCCAGGCACGAGGGGTAGCGGTTCGAGAAGACGGTTCGCCTGAAGCCGGCGTAGGCCGGGCCGTCCCATACGGCGGCCAGCGGCGTCCTCGCCGCGTCCCCGAACGAGTGCGCCAGGACCTCCTTGCGGCGACCGAGCACGTATTCCGGGTAGGCGTGCGCCAGTCGGTAGCAGGGGGAGACCGCTCCTCCGGCGGTCACGACGGCGGCGTCGTTCTCGATGAACGAGCAGTAGCGTTCCGTCTTCAGTTCTAGCCGAGGCAGCACGAGCGAGAGTCCACGGCGCCACGCCTTAGACGCTAACTCCGCGAATAGCCGCTTCGCCTCGTCGTCGGCCGTGCGGCCGTACATTACCCTCGCGTCCTGCTCCGGGGTCTGCGGAAGGAGATGCGAAAGTACGACGACCTTGGCGCGCAGGTCCGCCGCAAGCTCGACGACGCTCGCCGCGTCCGCTACGTTGTCCCTGGACAGCACGAACTGCACGCCGACGTTCGAGCCGGGCAGCCCCGCGCGCGCCCGCGCCGCGTTGATCCGCTCTATCGTCGAAATGGCCGTCCCCAGGGGCGCGCCCCTCAGGCGGCCGTAGGCGCCGTCCATGCCGTCGATCGACACCATGAGGAGGTCGACGCGGCGCGCGACGGCCTCTACGAGCCTATCGTCGTACTCGGCGGCGTTGCTCGTCACGACTAGCTCGCGGCCCCGCCGGCCTCCGAACGCTTCCAGGGCGTCCATGAAGAACGGCGAGACGCTGGGCTCGCCTATGCCTCCGAGCACGACGGTCCCCGGGCCTTCCGGCCCGAGGACCTGGCTCTTGATACGGCCGAAGAGCTCCGGGGCCATGTCCGCCTCGCGCTCGCTCCACGTGCGGCGATAGCACATGGAGCAGTCGAGGTTGCACCGGCTGGTCAGCTCGATGTACAGCTTCCGGAGCGGCATCCCCGCGTCAGTCGACGCCCAGCTCGGCTAGCTTCGCCTTGGTCGGGACCCCCTTCGCGTCCCAGCCTCGCAGCGAGTAGTACTCGGGCAGGAGCTTGTCCAGCGGATGCACGTGGCCCTTGGACGGGCCCGCGGGTACCGGCTCCTTGAGGAGCCGGGGGGGTAGGGTATCCTGGTCGGGGCCTATGCCGGCGGCCAGGTTATACTGCTTCTCCAGGTTCCAGATGCGCTCCCCCGAGGTGATGAACTCGGCTCCCGTGATCTTCGTGCCGCAGACGGCGTTGTACAGGGCGGCGTAGTCGTCGGCGCCCATCGCGAAGGAGGTGAAGAGGCAGAGGCCGACCGAGTCTATCGCGGCGGTGAAGTCCTGGAAAATCTTTGCCCACTGGGGCTTGCCGGCGAGCTCGAGCCTGTCGAGCTTCTCGGGCAGGCCGAGTATCTCCGGGGATATCATGTAGCCGCGCACGTGGCAGCCGCCGCGGTTGGAGGTGGCGTACTGGACGCCGTGGCCCATGATGCCGCGCGGGTCGTAGGCGGGGAGCTCCTGCTTCTTGACGGTCATCGACAGCTCGGGAACCCCGTAGGAGTCGCATAGCCGGTACGAGCCCTTGGCGAGCTTGGCGCCGAACCCGGTTCCCATGCCCATGCGCTTCGTCCACTCGACTATGGAAGCGGCGTTGCCGAACTTGAGCTCCGGACCGTCGCCGAATTCTTCCTTCTTGACGAGGCCCTTCTGGTACAGTTCCATCGCGGCGGCGAGCGTGGCGCCCGCGGAGATGGTGTCGATGCCGTACTCGTTGCACCAGTGGTTGGCCTTGATGATGTCCTTCAGGGACGAGACGCCGCAGTCGGCCCCGAAGGCCCATATCGTCTCGTACTCGGGGCCGCCGCCCTTTATGTCGTCGACCTCGCAATAGCGTCCGCAGGCGATGGGGCAGCGGAAGCAGGGATCCTTCTTCTTGAGGTACTTCTCGGCGAGGGTCTCGCCCGATATATCCTCGGCCTTGGCGAAGACGGCTTCCTGGAAGTTATTGGTCGGGAAGACGCCGTTCTCGTTGATGATATTGACGAGGACCGCCGTGCCGTAGGTCGGCAGTCCGGTACCGGTGACGCCGTTCTCCTTTATCTTCTTCATGCAGAGCGCGAAGGCCTCCTTGAGCGCGGCCTCGTCGGCGACGGCTACCTTGCCCGAGCCCTTGACGACCACGGCCTTGAGGTTCTTCGAGCCCATTACCGCGCCGACGCCGGAGCGGCCGGCCGCGCGCCAGCGGTCGTTCATGATGGCGGCGAGCAGGGAGAGGCGCTCTCCCGCCGGGCCTATGGCGAGGATCCGGGCCTTGTCGCCGTGGACGGCCTCGAGGGCGTCGGTCGTCTCGGACAGTACCTTGCCCCAGAGCTTGCCCGCGTCCAGTATCTCCACCTTGTCGTCGATAATATTGATGTACACGGGGCCCGAGGCCTTGCCCTCGAATATGACGGCGTCCCAACCGGCGAATTTCAGCTCGGCGCCGAAGTATCCTCCCGAGTTGGAGCTGGCGATAGTACCCGTAAGGGGGGATTTCGTAACGGCCATGTATCGGCCGCCGGTAGGAGTGGCCGTGCCCGTTAGGGGGCCCGTGACTATCATAAGCTTGTTAGCGGGCGATAGGGCGTCGACGCCGGGATCGACCTCGTCCATCATCATCTTGGTCCCGAAGCCGCGGCCGCCGATGTACTTCTTGGCCTTCGCCTCGTCCAAGGCTTCCACCTTGACCGTTCGCTTCGTCAGGTCTACGCGAAGGATCTTTCCGTTATACCCGAACATGTGCCCCCCTATGAAAGAATGATGCTATTCAATATGCATAGGGTGTGCCAACATTTTAATTACTTATACAAAAAACAAATAGAGTCATTGATTATGAGCAGTGTTCGATAATAGCACATTATTTGACAATACCTATGTTCTAAAATGGATCAGTGTTCCAGAATAGATCAGTACACTACGTAGCTACCTACTCCGGGTCCTAGTACCGGCGGCAGTCCCATGCGCCAGCTCGCAGCCAAGCTTTCTATACAGCGTGTTCCGGCCGATGCCGAGGGCCTTGGCGGCTTCGCTCACGTTACCGCCGTGCCGCTCGAGTACCGCCTGGATGTGGCGGCGTTCGAGGTCCGACAGGAGCTCGCTAGGCGGAGCGAACGGTTCGGCGTGCATGGGCCGCGACCCTTCGAGCCCCGCGCGCGGCTCCGACCCGAACGGGACTCCCCGGGGAATGGCCTCGGCGTTGACCGCGAGCTCGACGAAATTCTCGAGCTCGCGAATATTGCCGGGCCAGTCGTAGGCCACGAGGTCGCGCATCCTATCCGGGGGGATGTCCACGGGGCGCTTGTTGAGCTTCCTGGTGATGCGGTCCATGAAGTAGTCCACGAGGAGGCGTACGTCGTCCTTGCGTTCCCGTAGCGCGGGGAGGCGCATGGGGAGCACGTTCAGCCGGTAGAAGAGGTCCTTGCGGAAGTTGCCCTTGTCGACCTCGTCCTCCAGCTCCATGTTGGTCGCGGCTATGACCCGCACGTTGACGACCGACTCCTTGGAGCTGCCTATCCTGCACACGGTGCCCTCCTCGATGACGCGGAGCAGCCGCGTCTGCATGTCCAGGGGCATCTCGCCTATCTCGTCCAGGAACACGGTGCCGCCGTCGGCTACCTCGAACTTCCCCGGCTGCCCGCCGTGCCTGGCGCCGGTGAACGAGCCCTCCTCGTAGCCGAAGAGCTCCGACTCGATGAGGGAACGCGGAATGGCGGCGCAGTTGATGGCGACGAAGGCCTCGTCGCGCCGGTCGGAGTAGTTGTGTATGGCCTGGGCGAACAGTTCCTTGCCGGTGCCGCTCTCGCCCATGATGAGGATGGTGGAGCGGGAATCGGCCATCTTCTTCGCGAACGCGACCGTCCGCAGGAAGCCCGCGTTCTTGCCTATTATCTTATCGAAGGTATAGATGGCCCGTCGGCCCATGATGCGGTTGGCTAGCTTCCGGACCTTCTTGACGTCCTTGAAGACGAGGATGATGTCGCGGAGCGAGCCTCCGGCGTCGAGTATCGGGTAGGCGGAGAGGTTGAACTGCAGCTTGTTCGTGGCGGCCTTGACGAGCACGTCCTCGTCGAGGAAGCGCTGGCCGGCGGCGAGCGAGGCCCGTACCTCGTCCCAGCCCTCGAAGAGGTCCGCCGCCCGCATCGAGCGTATGCTTTCCTCGTCGTAGCCGAACATCTGGGCCGCGTGTGAGTTGACCGTCCTGACCGTCCCGTCGAGGCCTATGCTGACGATGCCGGCGCTGATCGAGTCGAGCATCGCCTCCAGGTAGGTGTTGGAGATCTGGAGCTCGTCGTTGTACCGCCTGACCTCCAGCATCCGGCCCATCGCGTCGGCCGCGGCGACCACCATGCCGAGCGTGTGGGGATGCACGTTCTCGCAGTAGCCGGTCAGGTCGATGGCCCCGACCACGGCGCCGTCCGCGTCGCGTATGGGCGCGCTCGAGCAGGTCCAGCGGTGGTAGGCCCTGACGAAGTGCTCGTCGCCCGAGACCTGCACGGGCTTCCCCTCGGCGAGGCACGTGCCCATCGCGTTGGTGCCTATGCTCGCCTCGTCCATGTACGCCCCGGGGGCCATCCGGAGGGCGAAGGCCTCGGACAGGATGGCCTCGTCGCCTATCATGGATAGTATGCACCCGTCGGCGTCGGTCAGCATCGAGAAGAAGCTGGAGCCCCTGACGAAGTCGTAGAGCTGGTTCAGGAACGGCTCGGCGACGAGGACGAGCTCCCGCCTGGCCTCGAGCTTATCGAACAGCTGGGCGTCCGACAGGATGCGGGCGCTATGCACGCGGCCCTCGTCGATGCCCAGGGCCCTGCATCGCTCGTGGGAACGGGCGATGTAGTCCTTCTCGGCAGATCGGTTCGTCGCCTCGCGCATGGCCGCCTCCTATTCGTTCGGTAGGTCGCTCTCTTCTATCGTGGATAACAGGGACTGCGTCAGTTCCGGATAGGACGCGAGCCTGTTCGCCTGGTTCTCGAGCGCGCGCTCGAAGAGGTTGCGGACGAGCCGGCCGTTGCCGAAGTACTTGTCCCGCCTGTCGTAGGCCACCCTGAGGTAGACGCGTAGCTTGGCTATAGCAGAATCGGTGACGTTCATGCCCGTTTCCGCTACGAACCGGGAGAATATCGCCTCCAGCTCGTCGGGGCTGAAGTCGTCGAACGAGAACCGTCGGCTGAAGCGGCTGGCGAGGCCGGGATTGGAGTCGAGGAACCTGGCCATCTCGTCGGGGTAGCCGGCCACGATGACGACGAGCCTGTCTCGGTAGTCCTCCATGCGCTTTAGGAGCGTGTCCACCGCCTCGCGGCCGAAGTCCGAGCCCGCGCTGTCCGGTATGAGCGTATAGGCCTCGTCGATGAATAGCACGCCGTCGAGGGCGCGGGACACAGCCTCGTCCACCTTGCCCGCGGTCTGGCCCACGAAGCCGGCTACGAGGCCGGATCGGTCGGTCTCCACGAGGTGGCCCTTGCGGAGGAAGCCCTGCGCGACGAGTATCTCGCCTATGAGGCGGGCCACCGTCGTCTTGCCCGTGCCCGGCCTGCCCGTGAACACCGAGTGGAGGGCCACCGGCGGAATCTTCATCCCGAGCGACGCGCGCTTCTTGTGGACCTTCATGAGGTTGGAGAGCGTCTTGACCTGTTCCTTGATCGGGTCCATGCCGGTCAGCCCGTCGAGCTTGGCTATGGCGTCCGCGAGCGCCTTCTCCGACGCCCGCTCGTCGGCGGGGTCGGGCGCGTCGGGCTTCCCGTCTCCGTCCGCGTCCCTGGCCGAGGAATCCTTCCAGCCGCCCGCCGCCCGGGCTCCCGCTCCCGACGCCGCGGGGCCCGAGGCCTCGGGGTTGAGGATGCGCTTGTTAAGGCCCTTGAGGAAGTCCTCGGAACCCGGGGGAAGCCCTCCCGAGGTCATATAGATGTCGGCCCACTGCATCAGGGCCTCGGCCGCCTTGTGGAAGCTCGCGCCGCCGCGCTTCTCGTCCCGGGACTTGAGCGCTACGAGGCCGGAGCCCCAGTCGGAGGCCCTCCTCTCGGAGAGGCGGCGCTCTATGTCGGAGCGCCACGCGAGCAGCTCCTCGCGGTCGCGATCCGTCAGGTAATCGGCGCGGAAGTACCGCTTCATGCCGTCTGGCCCGGGGCCGTCGCCCCGCATGAACGGAAGCAGGCTCAGGGCCGCGAAGGCCGCCCTGTCGGGGTGCTCGAGCCCTACCCGGTCGTAGCAGGTTCCGGCTATGGCCCAGGCGTCGTCGAGCAATACGCCCAGCTCCGGCACGAGGGCCTCCATGAATCGTCGCGCTCCGGCTACGAGCGTCGCCCCCGGGAAATTATCCGGCGGGCTCCTGCGTCCATCGTTAGTCATATCCCAATGATAGTATAGGTACTGGACGCGCTCGGCAAGATCCTCGTCGCGATACGCTCTCGCCCTAGGACGGGATCTATACTATACTAGCGGCGATGGGGGGACGATGTCCGAAGCCGAATTCGACGACCTAATACGATTATCTTATTTCTCGGAGACAGCCAAGTCTATCGTATCGGAGTCTACCGTCAAGGGCGTGCTCGACAGGCTCATGGATACGATAGGGCGGATCTTCGCCCCGCTCAACTGGTCCCTGATGCTGCTGGACCGGCCGAACGACCAGCTCGTCTTCAAGATCGCCGTGGGCAAGGCGTCGGCGAAGCTTATCGGGATGCGTATCCCCGCCTTCGAGGGCGTCGCCGGCTGGGTGGTAGCCAACGGCCGCGAGCTTATCATAGAGGACGCCTCGGCGGACGAGCGCTGGAGCGAGCGCGTCGACTCGATGACGGGGTTCAAGACGGAATCCATCATCGCCGTGCCCCTCAAGACCGAGGAAAGGGTCTTCGGCGTCATCGAGCTAATAAACAAGCTCGACGGGGGCAGGTTCTCAGCGCTCGAGCTCCGCATGCTCGCCACTATCGCCGAATTCGCCGCCATCGCTATAGAGAAGGCCGTCTACCTCGCCCAGATCAAGCGAATGGCCATGAGCGATTCCCTGACCGGGCTCCTCAACAGGCGCGGCTTGGGCAAGGTGCTCGAGCGGGAGCGCTCGAGGATAAAGCGCTACGGGGGCTCGATGGCCTTCCTTCTGGCCGATATAGACGAGTTCAAGGCCATAAACGATTCCAGGGGCCATGAAGCGGGCGATATCGTCCTCAAGGCCGTGGCGGACGCGATGTCGGCCACGTCCAGGGAGAGCGACGCCGTCGCGAGGCTGGGAGGCGACGAGTTCCTCGTGGCGATGAACTGCGACAGTCCCGAGGAGGCGGAGAAGGCCCGGGAGCGCTTCGCGCTAGCCCTCGGGGCGGCGGCGTCGGCCTGTCCGGCCGGCCCGTTCAGCGTCAGCCTCGGCCTTCACTTCGGTGAGGCGGGCGACCTGGGGCTCTTGTTCCGGGAATCGGACAAGGACCTGTACCGCCGCAAGGAAGAGCGCCAGCCCGCGTGCTTCGGCGATCGCGTGATGGAGGCGCTGGACGAGGCGAGCCGCGGCGATAGGTAGGAACGGCCGCGCGCGGCCGTGTTTCCACGCGGCCGTGTTTCCGCGCGGCGGCGCGATACTATAGTATGTCGTATCTATAACGTTATGGAGTATCTTATGCGCATACGCCTAGGCGCCGTCGTCGCGGCGGCCGCTCTGCTCTCCTCCTGCGCCTCGCTCGGCGATCCTTTCATGCTCGCCTTCGACGTGGACGCGAAATACCAGTCCGAGGCGATATGCGCCGCGGGCATCGACCAGTATCGCGAGCGCCTCGTGGCCCGAGGTGAGGTCTCGGCCTCGGCCGAGGTCCAGCGCTACTTCGAGGCGGCGCTGAGGTACGATCCCATGAACGCCGAGGCGACGCGCTACCTCGCCCTCGTCGAGGACTATAGGGCCAGCCGCTTCTCCGCCTCCATGAAGCAGGCCGAGGCCCTGCTCAAGAAGGAGTCGCGGAATCCTAACGACGAGTACGCGATGCTCGTATCGGTAAGGCGAGCCCTCGATATCTACCCTGGAGACGACTCGGCGATACAGCTCCTCAATTCCACCAAGGACGCGCGCAAGGCCTACGTCAAGGCGCGCCTCGCGGAGGCCGAGGCCATCAAGGGCGCGATCGATCCCGAGGCCAAGGATTCGGCGAAGGAGCGCGCCTACATAGCGGCGTTCACGATCGTCACGAGGGTCAACGACGTCGAGCCCCGCGACGTGGAGGGCGCCAGGGCGTACCGGGAGCTTAAGACGGAGATAGCCGCGATCGTGAAGCGGCGACTGGACGGCGTCGGCGCCCTTTCCTCGAGCGCCAAGTTCGACGAGGCCAAGACCGTCGTCTCCCTCGTCAGGGAGCTCGATTCCAAGATAGGCCGGGCCTTCGAGCCCGATATCCAGAAAGCCGAGTACGGGCTGTACCTAGCCTGGGCCAAGTACCACGAATCGCGCAAGGAATGGGCCAAGGCCGACTCTCGGGTCAAGGCGGCGCTCGCCATACAGAAAGGCTCCGAGGCGGCGGCCCTCCAGAAGCGCGTCGCCGCCGCCGCGGACGCCGAGGAGCGGGGCGCCAGCTTCGACGCGGGGCTCAAGAACCTGGACCGCTATATCGCCAAGGAAGACTACCTGAGGGCCCAGCGCCTGCTCTCGTCCCTCTCGAGGACGGCCGCCGATTCCGCCCAGCGTCGGGCGCTGGAACAGCGCCGCAAGGCGATGCTCGACGCGATAGGGAGCCTCTACGAGGCCGGCGTCAAGGCGTACCGCGCGGAGCGATTCAAGGACGCGGCCGCCGCTTTCGAGGTAGTCGCGGCGATAGACCCGTCGTACCAGGACGTCGCCGACTACCTGGAGAAGGCGCGCGCCAAGCAGAAGCTGCTCGACCAGTACTAGAGCGATGAGCGGAGGATGACATGCAGAAGAAGCTCGATATAGCGGCCTTGAAGGCCTTCGCGCCTGGTTGGGCCTGGACCGCGGCCGTAGCCGCCTGGCTCGTCGTCCCCCTGTTCGGCCCCGGGCCGACCGCCTTCGGCGCCGGCCCCGAGCTCGCGGCCGCGGGCCAGGGCGGCTACGCGATAGCGGCGAGCATAGCCGCCTGGCTCGCCGTCGCGATCGCCCTCTGGGAGATAGCGGCCTTCTTCCTCCGGGACAGGCTCGCGTTCATAGCCGACCCCTCGAGCCCCGCGGCCGCGGCCCTGCACGTCGTCTCGTCGTCGGCCGTCCTGATCGTCCCGGCCTCGCGCGCCATGGCCTTCGCCGTGCGCGGAGCCTACTTCTCGGGCCTGCCGTGGTGGACCTGGGCGATGGCCGCCGCCGCCTTGGTGTGGAACGCCTACTCGATAACGGCGCTGATACGGGCCCTGAGCGAGCGCGACGTCGGATACCGCGAGTACGCCGAATTCCGTCGCGCTACCGAGAGCAAGAAATCCCTGCTCGGCGTCGCCGCCGCCCGCGGCATACAGCGCAAGCTGACCGTCGCCTTCACCGCGCTCATCCTGCTCATCGTCGTCGTGCTGGCCTCGTCGCTGCTCAGCGACTTCGGGACGACGCTCCTGCGGGCCATCATGGATAACGGGGGCGCCCTGGCCGACAGGACGGCGAGCATCGTCAAGACCAATATCAGCGACCGCATCGCCTTGGACGATTACCTGGCCATAGAGTCCAAGAAGAACGAGCAGGCCTCGTTCCCGTTCCAGAGCGTCTCGTATTATCGCCGCGACCCCAAGACGGGCGCCTTCTCGGTCCGCTCGTCCACCGACGAGGCCTCGGCGGGCCTGGCCCTCGACGCGGCGTCTGCCGCGGCGGTATCGGAGGCCGCGGAGATGCTCGAATCAGAGTCGAGCATAGAGTTCCGGGCGCCGGTGACGCTCTCGGGCGTCAACCTGGGCTTCGTCTCGGTCGTCTACGACAGGCAGACTATCTACGGCCCGTACTACCTGACGCGGGTCAAGGCGGCCATCATCTCGTTCCTCTTCCTGTACGTCTCCGTGTTCGTCACCTACCTGTTCGGCCGGAGCATCGTGTTCCCCATACTGTTCCTACGGATGGGCGTCAACTCGATATCCTCGCGGCTCTCGTCCATGGTTAAGGGCGAGTCCCGCGTATCGGCGGACAACCTGCGATACGACGACCGGGTGGAGACGAAGGACGAGATCAAGAAGCTGTCCGTGGAGATTGGCAACATGGCCGCGGTTATCCGGGGCGTCGTGCCCTATATCTCCACGTCGACCCTCAAGCACTCCGAGAAGGGGGTCCCGTCTACGGAGCGCCGCGACCTGGCCTTCCTCTTTACCGATATCCGTGGCTTCACGACCATATGCGAGGGCCTGTCCCCCGAGGACGTCGTGGCCATGCTCAACCATTACCTCGATATCCAGGCCGAGGCTATAACGGCCAACGGCGGCGATATAGACAAATTCGTGGGCGACGAGGTGATGGCCGTGTTCGACGGCCCCGACAAGGAGCTCAAGGCCTGCCGCGCCGGCATGGACATACGCAAGGCCATGGCCGAGGCGCAGGAGAAGGCGAGGAGCGAGTCCGGGGCCATCGTCTCCATCGGCATAGGCATCAACTCGGGGCCCGTGGTCTTCGGCTCGGTCGGGGCGCGGGAGCGCATGGACTTCACGAGCATAGGCGATACGGTGAACCTCGCGGCGAGGCTGGAGGGCGCCAACAAGACCTACGGCACCAAGTCCCTCGTCACCGAGGCCGTCTACGAGAAGGTCAAGGACGTCTTCATCTGCAGGGAGATAGACCTGATCGCCGTCAAGGGCAAGACCATGCCGGCCCGTATATTCGAGGTGCTCCAGGACTCTTCCAAGGCGGCGCCGAAGCTCGCCAAGATCAAGGAGGGCTTCGAGGCGGGGCTCGCGGCGTACCGCGCCAAGCGCTGGGCCTCGGCCAAGAAGCTGTTCGGCAAGGTCCGCGACGCGTACGGCGACGAGGCGAGCGACGTCTTCTATAAGCGCATCGAGGTTTTCGAGGCGAGTCCGCCCCCGGCCGATTGGGACGGGGTCTTCAGGATGACGGTAAAGTAGGGGGGTCTATCCGGCCGCGGAGTTTTCTGCTATATTCGTATAGACGAGAATATCCGCGGCGCCGTGAAGGAATGTACGCGGAGCGGCCGCTTTAAATTCTAAATAGAGTCATCGGGAGGCCTCGCCGTACCGATCCGCTCGATTGGCCAAACTTCTTTTCTCGCCCCAAGGAAACTCATGCTTCATTCAGACTTCGAATCCCTCGGACTCATGCCCGCCTGCCTGGAGGCGCTTCGCCACGAAGGCTACGAGAAGCCCACGCCCATCCAGTCCGCGACGATCCCGACCCTACTCGCCGGCCGCGACCTCCTTGGATGCGCCCAGACGGGCACCGGCAAGACCGCCGCGTTCGCCCTTCCCACCATCCAGCGCCTGACCACCGTCCAGAATAAGCGCCAGCCGCGCAAGGCGCGAGCCCTCGTCGTAGCGCCCACGAGGGAGCTGGCCATCCAGATCGACGTCAGCTTCGGCGCCTACGGCCGGAAGACCGATATCAAGCGCGCCTGCGTCTACGGAGGCGTGGGCAAGGTGCCGCAGATCAAGGCGATGGAGCGCGGCGTCGACGTCCTCGTGGCGACTCCCGGCCGCTTGCTCGACCTCAGGAACGAAGGCGCGATAGACCTCTCGGCCGTCGAGATCGTGATCTTCGACGAGGCCGACCGCATGCTGGACATGGGCTTCATCCACGACGTGCGCAAGATCATCGCGCTCCTGCCCAATAAGCGCCAGACCCTGCTATTCTCCGCCACTATGCCCTCCGAGATAGAGGAGCTCGCCCGCAGCCTCCTGAGCGACCCCGTCCGCGTCGACATAGAGCCCGAGAAGCCCGCCGTCGAGCTGATTTCCCAGAGCCTCTATTACGTCGAGAAGGGCTGCAAGCGAGACCTGCTCGTGCACCTCATCAAGGACCTGGGCGTGACGAGGGCCGTCGTCTTCTCCCGCACCAAGCACGGAGCCGACCGCATAGCCAAGACCCTGCACGTGGCCGGCATACCGGCCGGCGTCATCCACGCCAACAAGGGCCAGGGCAACCGCACCAAGACCATGGAAGCCTTCCGCGCCGGCGAGACGCCCGTCCTCGTCGCCACCGACCTGGCCGCCCGCGGCATAGACGTCGACGATATCTCGCACGTGTTCAACTTCGACATGCCTACCGAGCCCGAGACCTACGTGCACCGCATCGGCCGCACGGCCCGCGCCGGCGCCTCGGGTACGGCCGTATCGTTCTGCGATACCGAGGAGAAGCGTCTCCTCAAGCAGGTCGAGCGCCTGCTCGGCACGGCCATCCCCGTCGTCAAGCAGCATCCCTACGCCGGCGTCCGCCCGGTCCCGACCGAGGAGGACCTTCGCGACGCCATGTTCGAGCAGCGCTCGCGGGAGCGCCAGCAGTCGCGGGGCAGGGGCCCGGGCAGGGATTACGGCCGCGGCCGGCCGTCCGCCGCGTCGCCCCGCCCGGACTCGCCCGCCAGGCAGGGTAGCCGCCCCTCGAGGCCGGCCTCCGGCCGCCCCGACGGCGACTCCCCTCGACGCGACGGCAACGCTCCTAAGGCCGCCGTTAACCCCGGAAACCCCGCTCGGCCCTCCGGAAACCCGGCGCGGCCCTCCGGCGGCCCGCAGCGCCCCGCCGAGCAGAGGCGATCCCCTCCCAGGCGCGACGAGGCTCGCCGCGACGCGCCCAGGCACGAGGCGCCCTCCCGCTCGACCCGCGACGTGCGCTCGGTGATAGACGAGATAACGGGACGAAGGAGCTAGTCTCTATTCCTTAGGCAGGAATTCCGGGAAGCGGTATTCCGGGATTCCCGTCTCGCCGTCGATCTCTATGTAAGCCGCGCCCTTCATGACGCATTCGTCCAGCGCCGCCTGGGCGTCGTCCAAGGACACGTTCAGGCTAATCGCCGCGTGGGCTACCGTCAGCGAGCCTTTGGATTCCGACGCCAGGCGCAAGACCCTGACCGCGAGCATCGGATCGATGAGCCTCGGAGGCTCCGTGCGATCTATCGCGGCGCCGTCGGCCCGCCTGCCCGTCAGGAAGATGTTCGCGAGCCGCCGCCATTCGATGCGGCCCGAGGCGCTCCTTGGAAGCTGGAGGTAGATGCCGAGGCCTATGAATAGGCCGCCGATGATGAAGGCGGACGGGCCGACGGTCGGCACCGGAACCGGCGCCCAGAAGTTGAGTATATTGAGGGCGCCGAAGGCGACGCATCCTATGCCCGCGATCCTACGTATCTTCATGAGTGCCGGGGACGAGACTTGAACTCGCACGCGCCTTACGGCACAAGGGATTTTAAGTCCCTGGTGTCTACCATTCCACCACCCCGGCCGATGAGCGGCTTACAGCCTGCGCCAGGCCGCATGATAGCCGCGCGCCGTCCTATCGTCAAGGTAGGCGTTTATCGCTTGATCGCGAGGGCCTAAGGCCGTATAGTGTGTGATCGTCATAGGCGTCATGCGGAGCGCGCAAGCCGCCTAAGTGTCGAATCCAGGGGTGTCGCATAATGAAAACGGTCTTGATAATCGACGACGAGCCATTGATGAGGGAGACGACTATCCTGATGCTCGAGCGAGCCGGATATAAAGGCCTTGGCGCTGCCTCGGCGGAGGAAGGCCTGGCGATGATGGAGGCGAACCAGGTAGGGCTGGTGCTGGTCGACGTCGTGATGCCGGGCAAGAACGGGCTGGAACTGGCTCTCGAGTTGAACCAACGCTGGCCGACGACCCCCATCGTGCTAATTTCCGGCCGCGTGTCTACCGCGGCCGATTCGATCAGGAATTTCAACGGCCATTTCGGTATCAAGGGGTCCATCGCCAAGCCGTTTACCCTAGAGCAGCTATCCCAGGCGGTTACTAGCGCGCTAGCGGACTAGCTACGCCGCTCGGAATATCCTGCCCCCGTATATCGCGAGCGCCGCTCCCCCGGCGGCCAACGCGACGCCCGTCACCTTCCACCACATGATAGGTTCGCGCGGCGATCCTAGTATCCCGAAATGGGAGAAGGCGCTCGACGCGCATAGCTGCCCTACGAGGAGCAGCATGGTCAAGTTGACGGCGCCTATCTTAGGGACCGCGAGATTCGTGAACATCGATATGCCTGCGCCTATCGCCCCCGCCAGCAGGAGCCATGCCGGTACTGAATACAGCTTGCGGTAAAACTCCGGGTCGCGCTGGTTCCAGGCGGCGATAAGCGCCGTCACGAGGCCGATGGACCAGAAAATGACGTTGGCCATCCTCATATTACCGGATAGAATGCCCGTGTAGGCGTTCATGGACATATGGAGCGTGATTATCGTTCCCATGACCACGGTCAGGGCGATGTATACGAGCATTCGAAGCCTCCTTGGGACCACGCTCAAGGTTATACGCCGAGAAGACGCCGCGGCAAAGGACATTTGTCCATCGGAAGGAAGTCATGGCGGGCGATAGCGATGCATCGATCATCTTTACCGACGCGGCGGCCGCGGCCGGGGTCCGTCTACGGGAACGGTCCTTCCAGAAGGGCGAACGGCTCTTCGACGCCGGCGTCGCGCTCGGAGGGGTCCATCTCGTGAGGAGCGGCCTCGTGGCGTCTCGGGCCCTGCTCGAGAACGGCCGAGAGGTGCTCATCGGCATCCACGGCAAGGGCGATACGCTCGGGGACTTGGAGTACTGCATGGGCGGGAGCGCCATATGCGGCGTCTCGGCCTTGGAGGCCTCGTCGACGCTCTGGGCGGACGAGCGTTCCCTCGACCGCATGGTAGCCGCCGATTCGAGGCTGCCGCTGGCCTTCGCGCGCGTGCTGGCGGTACGGCTCTACCGCTCCAGCCGTCGGCTCTCCGAAGGCATCGCCTACCCGCTGGAGTATAGCCTCCTCAAGGCGGTGTTCGCCCGCCTCGACGCGCCGGACGACGGACGGCCCCTATCCAAGCGCGACCTGGCGGAATACCTCGGCCATACCGAGCGTCACGTCAACCGCCTGCTCCGCTCGCTCGAGGAGGCCGGCGCGCTATCGGTGCGCGACGGCTCCGTGGCGATAGGCGACGAGGCTATCGCGCGAAGGCGCATGGAACGGCTGGAGGAGTAGGGGGGCGCGGGCGCGTTCCTCTCCGCCGCGACTAAGATCGCGCTATGGCTATGTGATTTTTCCTTGACGCGATAGGCTCGCTAGGGTACCGTGTTGGCTATACCAGTTCCATGGCCGTATACGAGGCCAGAGGGGGAAAAATGTCGTTAAAAACCGGATGGTATAGGACGTATCAGGCGATTATGCGCTTCGCGTCCTATTTCTTGAACTTCGATTCGCCGGAAGTCATCGAAGGGGCCGGGAGCGTGAGGCGCCTGCCCGCGTTCATCAAGTCCAAGGGATATAGCAAGGTGCTCGTCATAACCGACAAGGGCTTGATGGCCGTGCGCCTGCTGGACGGCCTGTTCGAGAGCATGGGCGAGGCCGGCGTGGAGTACGCTCTCTTCGACGGGGCCCAGGCTAATCCGACAATACAGAATATCGAGGACGCGCTCGGGCTCTATCGCTCGGGCGGCTGCCAGGCTATCGTCGCCTTCGGCGGCGGTTCCGCGATGGATTGCGCCAAGGGCTGCGCGGCGCGCGTCGGCAATCCCGGCAAGACCGTGCCCGCCATGAGAGGGCTGTTGAAGGTTACGAGGCGCCCCGCGACCTTGTTCGCGGTACCGACGACGGCGGGCACGGGCTCCGAGACTACGATAGCCGCCGTGATAACGGATCCGTCCACCCACGAGAAGTACGCCATCAACGACCCCAAGCTCATGCCCGACTACGCCGTGCTCGACGCCGAGCTGACGGTGGGCCTGCCTCCTCATATCACCTCGACTACCGGCATGGACGCGCTTACCCACGCGGTCGAGGCGTACATAGGCCGGAGCAATACCGCCAATACGATAGAGAAGTCGGAGCGGGCCGTTGCGCTCATATTCGGCAACCTGGAGACCGTGTACAAGGACGGCAAGAATCTCGAGGCCCGCGGAAATATGCTGCTCGCGTCGTACTACGCCGGCATCGCGTTCACGCGCGCCTACGTCGGCTACGTGCACGCCATAGCGCATAACCTAGGCGGCCTCTACGGCCTGCCGCACGGGCTGGCCAACGCCGTCATCCTCCCGTACGTCCTGGACTTCTTCGGCGAGTCGGCGTACGAGCCGCTATCGCGCCTGGCCGATATCGCCGGAGTGACCAAGCCGGGGCAGGACGCGGCGGCCAAGGCCAACGCCTTCATCGCGGCGATCCGCGACATGAACCGCCGCATGGCGATACCGGATAAATTCGAGCAGATCAAGGAAGAGGATATCCCGCTCCTCGTGAAGAGGGCGCTCCGGGAGGCTCATCCCCTCTATCCCGTCCCGCGCTTCATGTCCAAGGCCGATTGCGAGGCGGTGATCAGGCGGATGATGAAGTAGGCCGGGGGCCGCCGTAGCGCTTCGCCAGCTCCGCGACGATGACGTCCATCGTCAGCTGGACGTGCGTCCTGGCGAGGCGCTCCGCCCTCTCTCCGTCGCCGGCTTCGAGGGCCTCGACGAGCCCGCGGTGCTGGTCGACGACGGCCTCGTCCTCTTCCGCGGAGAAGGTGACGGGGACGTTGAGGTCCCAGTATTTCATCTTCGTCTGGGCGTGGAGACTCGATAGCGTCGGGTTCCCGG
Source organism: Spirochaetota bacterium (assembly GCA_018816345.1). Taxonomy (GTDB): domain Bacteria; phylum Spirochaetota; class Spirochaetia; order Treponematales; family UBA12059; genus SZUA-370. The sequence continues at coordinate 25,902 of JAHIWG010000102.1, forward strand.
CGGCGTCCGTTATTATCCTATGGAACGTATCGTTAAGCGCGTTGAAGGCGAGGCGGTCGTCGCGAAGCTCCGCCATGGCGGCCGCTAGGCCCCTGAGCTCCTCGACGACGGCCTCGGAGACCCGCGAGGCCGCTAACCCGGCGGCATAGCCTTCGATAGCCAGCCTGCATTCGAGCCGCTCCCGTATCTCCGATGGTTGGTACTCCCGCACGACCCAGCCTCGGCTGCGCTTGACGAAGCCCTCCTGCTCGAGCCTCAGGAGGGCCTCCCTCACGGGAGTCCTCGAGACCTTGAGGCTTTCGGCTAGGTCGCTCTCGACGAGGCGCCTGTTAGGCCGGAGCTCGGCGCTCAGGATGGCGGTGCGGATCCGCTCGTACACCGTCTCCGTCAGCATCCGCGCCCCGCCGCAGGCCTTGCCCGAGGCGCCGGGCGTAATAGTCGTTGGATCGTCATGCATCTGCGGCGGAGTATATCATGGAGGGCGGAGAGGCGGCCACCGGTAGCCGGCGGCGGCGTCAGGCCGGGCCGGCTCCGCCTGGGCGATGAACGGCCTAGCGCCTAGAATGCGTAGACGGCCTCGGGATTGTTGATCGAAATGATGTCTGGAATGGCGGCGAGCATTTTCCTGAGGCAATCTTCGCGGGCCTTCCGCTCGGCGCTCTGTCGCTGGAAGGCGATATATATCGTGGCCGCCAGGGCCTCGTCGCTCGCGTCCTTGTCGACGAAGCCGAAGGAGTCCACCGAGGCCATCCTCTCAAGGAGGCCGCGATCGCTCGAATCCGATTGGAAAACGACCGGGACGCGGCGTTCGCGTTGCAGCGCCATCGCCGCGTCGATGCCGTCGACGCCGTCTACGCCGGCGTCGGTATCCATGAGGACCAGGTCGACTGACGGCGCGTACTTAAGGAGGTACAAGGCTTCCTCCGCCCCGGCGGCCATGAGGGTCGAGTATCCGAATTCCTGGAGCGTCGCTCCCTTGGCCGCGGCCGCGATCGTATCCGCGGCTACGATGAGCACTGATTTCGCACGTTCGTTACCCATTGCGCCCCCTCCTCCGGAAATCGAAATTAGTTATTACATTATTCTTAATAACTAGATCGTATCGGGGGGAACCGGGGAACGCAATCGGAAAGGCCCCTTTTCCTTGTAGACATTTGTCTACAAAGGGGTTTTTTGACGTAGACATTTGTCTACAAGGGAGCATTCTGACGTAGACGCCCGTCTACGAGCGGGCCCGGAGGCCCTTTCTAGCTACGGGTCCCGGTCCTCGACCATCTCGGAGGTAGAATAGAACCGTATTGCGGAGTTATTCGACTTGATCCGCTCGAATTGCCACGACGACTCGGACATGAAGATATTGGTACCCCGAATGTCTACGAGGACGCGCCTGGAGTGCTCGTCGATGAACTCCTTGAGCGCCTTGGCGTCGTCCGACGCTATCCAGTGGGCGATGCTCAGGTCTATTGGCCTGTACGCGCACTTGGCCCCGTACTCGTGCTCCATCCGATACTGCAGGACCTCGAGCTGGAGCTGCCCGACGACGCCGAGCACGCGTACGTTGGGCTGATGGGGCTTCGAGAATATCTGCACGACGCCTTCCTCGGCCAATTGGTCGAGGCCCTTGTGGTACTGCTTCTCCTTGAGGGGATCGGCGTTGACTATATAGCGGAATATCTGCGGGGCGAAGCTAGGGATGCCCTTGAAATTGATCGACTCGCCCTCGGTGACGGTGTCGCCTATCTTGAAGGTGCCCGTGTCGTGGATGCCCACGATGTCGCCCGGCCAGGCCTGGTTGACGATCTCGCTATCCTGGGCCATGAAGGCCGTGGGATTGGCCGTCCTGAACGGCTTGCCCGAGCGAACGTGGTAGTACGTCTTGTTTCGCTCGAATATGCCGGAGCAGACGCGGAGGAAGGCGACGCGGTCCCTGTGCTTGGGGTTCATGTTGGCGTGGATCTTGAAGACGAAGCCGGAGAATTTGTCCTCGCCGGGCTGAACGACCCTCTCCTCGCTGTGCTTGGGCGTGGGCGCCGGCGCGAGCGAGGCCATGGCGTCGAGCAGCTCCCGAATGCCGAAGTTATTGATGGCGGAGCCGAAGAACACCGGCGTGGCCTTGCCCGCGAGGTACTCGGCCGCGTCGAAGGGGGGGTAGACGCCGGAAAGGAGGTCCACGTCGTCGCGCAGCTTGGCCGCCAGCGACTCTCCCACCTTCTGCTCCAGGAGCGGGTCGGAGAGGTCCCGTATCGTCACGATGTCGGACGGGCGCTGCACTTCCCCCGGGAAGAATAGGAGGAGGCGCTTCTGCACGAGGTCGTAGACGCCCTTGAAGCTCTTGCCCTGGCCTATCGGCCAGGTGACCGGCCGTACGCCTATGGCCAGCTCGCGCTCGGTCTCGTCGAGGAGCTCTATCGGGTCCTTGCCCTCGCGGTCGAGCTTGTTCATGAACGTCGCTATGGGCGTATGCCGCATCCGGCATACCTCGCATAGCTTGCGGGTGCGCTCCTCCACGCCCTTGACCGAGTCTATGACGAGGAGGGCGCTGTCGACGGCCGAGAGGCCCCGGTAGGTATCCTCGGAGAAGTCGGCGTGGCCCGGCGTGTCGAGGATGTTGATCTTGCGGCCCGCGTACTCGAAGCCCATCACGGAGGTGCTTATGGATATGCCGCGTTCCTTCTCCATCGCCATGAAGTCGGAGACCGAGGCGCGGGTGGTCTTGCCGCTCTTGACCGCGCCGGCTATGTGTATGGCCCCGCCGAAGAGGAGGAGCTTCTCGGTTATGGTCGTCTTGCCCGAGTCCGGGTGGGATATGATGGCGAAGGTCAGTCGCCTGCGTAGCTGCTCGTCGAGTTCGTTCATGCGTCCCCTGTTTGTGTGGTACAACAATACCAGGAGACGCGCCAGGCTGTATAGTGCGCGACGGCGGACGCGGCCGCCGAGGGCGCTTGAATACTATACGCATGTGTAGTAAAACTTGAGTATGGACGAGACGCCCGATTCACGATGCGATATCCGAGTAGGCACCTCGGGATACGACTATCCCGAGTGGGAGGGATCGCTCTATCCCCGCGGGCTCGGGCGCTCGGAGTACCTGGGCGCGTATAGCGAGGCCTTCGAGACGCTCGAGCTCAACTTCTCGTACTACGGCATGCCCAAGCCCGCGGCCATGCGCGCGATGGCCGCGCGGACGAGGCGCCCCATAGACTTCTCCGTCAAGGCCAACCAGGCGCTGACCCATAGGATAGACCCCGCGGGCTGGAAGGCGGCCGCGGCGGAATTCGCGTCGGGCGTCGCGCCGCTCGCGGAGGAAGGGCGGCTCTGCGCCGTGCTCGTCGGGTTCCCGTTCTCGTTCAGGTACCGGGACGACGAGCGGCGCTACCTGGACAGGCTGCTCAAGGAGCTCTCCTCGTTCCCCCTCGTCGTCGAGTTCCGCAACGCCGATTGGTTCAGCTCCCGCGTCATCGAGGGCCTGAAGGCGCGCGGGGTAGGGCTGTGCGCCGTGGACCTCCCGAGGCTGGACGGCCTGCCGCCCGTGTCCGACCTCGTCACCTCCGACCTCGCCTACGTGCGGTTCCACGGGCGTAACGGCGAGGCCTGGTGGACGGGGGACTCGGGCTCCCGCTACGAGTACCGATACTCGGCCGAGGAGCTGTCGTCGTGGCTGCCGAGGCTCGAGGCGATGAGCGTCGAGGCCAAGCGGCTCCGGGTGTTCTTCAATAACCACCGCCGCGGCAACGCGCCGGCCGACGCGAAGGCCCTGCTGGGCCTCGCCAGGGCCGCGAAGCTCCTGTAGCGGGACCCCGCGATGGGCTCGGGCACCGTCCTGCACGTGAACGCCGTCGGCCTCATGGCCTCCATCGAGGAGGGCCTCGACGCGTCCCTCCGGGGGCGCCCCTTCGTCGTGGCCAACGAGGGCGGGGCCCGGGCCGTGGTCCTCGACGTGTCGGGCGCCGCGCACCGGGAGGGCCTGCGCCGGGGCATGCCGCTGTCCGCGGCGCGGGCCTTCCTGCCGGGCGTTGCCATCGTCGCCCCGCGGCTCGAGCTGTACCGCGGCGCCGAGGACCGGCTCTGGCGACTGGCCCTCGAGTACACGCCGCTCGTCGAGCGGGCGGGGCCGGGCCACCTCTTCGTCGACCTCGCGGGGACGGGGCGGCTGTACGGCTCGGCCGCCGACGCCACCCAGCGCTTCCGCTCGCGCGTCCTCGCGGATACGGGCCTCAAGCCGGCCCTCGCCCTGTCGTCCACGAAGACGGCGAGCAAGGTGGCCACGCGGGTCTTCAGGCCTGGCGGCTTCGTGGCGCTGTCGCCGGGGGAGGAGGGCCTCCTCGTCAGGCGGCAGCCCGCGTCCCTCCTGCCCGGCGTCGGGCCGGTCCTCCTGGGCAGGCTCGCGCTCCTGGAGATAGACGACATAGGCGGCATCGCCGACCTGAGCGATAGGGAGGCCAGGGCCATCGGCCCCAAGGGGCCGGAGCTGGTATCGCGGGCGCGCTGCCGGGACGACTCTCCGGTCGACCCCCGGCCGCGGGAGCGGCGCTCGGTCTCCGGGGAGGCCGTCTTCGAGCCCGACACGACCGACCCCGATACCATACGCCTCAGGCTAGCGGCGCTCGCCGCCGAGCTCGCCTTCTCCCTCCGCAAGGACGGGCGCGCCTTCCGCCGCGCCGAGCTATCGCTGTGGTATACCGACGGGCTATCGAGCCCCGGCTCGGCGCGCTCCGCCAGGACGCTGTGCCGGGACGACGAGGCCCTGGGCCTCGCGCTGGCGGCCTTCGAGCGCGCCAGGGGTCGGCGCGTCCGCGTCAGGCGCGTCGTCCTGTCCCTGTCGGGCATAGAGGCTGCCGGGCCGGAGCTAGACCTCTTCGAGCCCGAGGACCTGCGGCTGGTCAGGCTCCAGGCGGCCCTCGACGCGATACGCGGCCGCTACGGCGGCGCGGCCATAGAGCCCTGCGCGATGCTCGCCCTCGGGGCCGCGCACGGGGCCGCGCACGGGGCCGCGCACGGGATCGCTCGATGATAGCGCCGCTGCTCGTAACGTCTACCTACTCGTTCCATTTCGGCGCCGCCTCGCCCAAGGCGCTCGCGCGCCGCGCCAAGTCGCTCGGCTACGAGGCCCTGGGCCTCTCCGACCGCAACGGGCTCTACGGGATCCCGGCCTTCCTGGAGGCCTGCTCGGCCGAGGGCCTCTCGCCTATCGTCGGTACCGAGCTCGTCTACGGTCCGGGCGCGGACGCGGCGGCCGTGGCACCCGGCGGGCGCGCCCTCCTCGTCGCCATGGACGAGAGCGGCTTCTCCCGCATATGCCGCATCCTCTCCGCCCGATCGGACCCCGGCTTCGACGCGCGGGCCGAGCTGTCGCGGGACTCCCGCGGCCTCTCCGTGGCGACGGACGATCCCGTCCTGCTGGCCGCCGCCGGCTCCGAGGGTTTCTACGCCCTCCTTTCCCCGTGCAACCGTCCGCTGTGGCGCGGTCTCCTCAGGTCCGGCAGGCGGCCGCTCGCCGTCGGGGAGGTCCGCTTCCTCGGGCCGGAGGACCGCGCGCTGCAGAGGCTCCTCATCGCCATCGGGAGCGGCAAGACGGTCGCCGAGGTCGGCGAGGGCGAGCTTTCCGGCCCCGACGCCGTCCTCTCGGATCCAGCCGCCTTCGAGGCCGCCTACTCGGCGGCGCCCTCCGCCGTCGCCGAGAACCTGGCCCTCGCCGGCCGCGTGTCGTTCCGTACGCCGTTCACGGGCTTCGTCTTCCCGCGCTATAGCGGAGCGCCGGGAGAGAGCTCGGCCGCCGCGCTCAGGCGCCTCGTATACGAGGGCGCCGCGGGACGGTACGGCGACGGCCTGGACGCGCCGGTCCGCGGGCGCATAGAGCGCGAGCTCGGGATCATCGAGTCCAAGGGGTTCTGCGACTATTTCCTGGTCGTGCGCGACATAGTCCGCAAGGCCTCGCGGACCTGCGGGCGGGGCAGCGCGGCCGCGAGCGTCGTGTCCTACGCCCTCGGCATCACCGACGTCGATCCCATACGCCACGGCCTCTACTTCGACCGTTTCCTCAACCCGGGCAGGGAGGATCCGCCCGACATAGACGTGGACTTCGCCTGGGACGAGCGCGACGACCTCCTGGCCTCGGTGATAGCGGACTACGGCGAGGCGAGGGCCGCCCGGGTATCCAACCACGTCTGCTTCCAGGAGCGCTCGGCCCTCCGCGAGACGGCCCGGGCCTTCGGCATACCGGACGGCGAGATATCCGCCTACGAGCGGCGCCTGGCCTCCCGCGGGAAGCCCGAAGCCGCGGGAGCCGTCGGCGATTCAGGAACCGTCGGCGATTCAGGAGCCGTCGGCGATTCAGGAGCCGATGAGCCCGACGACGACTGGAGAGAGATAGCCAGGCTCGCCCCGCGGCTCGCCGGGATTCCCCGCCACCTCGGGGTGCACTCGGGCGGCGTCATACTCGTGCCTGGCGACATAACGGACAGGGTGCCCATAGAGCGGAGCGGCTCGGGCATCCGCGTGACGGCCTGGGAGAAGGACGGCGTGGAGGCGGCCGGCCTCGTCAAGATAGACCTGCTCGGGAACCGGTCGCTCGCGGTCGTCAGGGACGCGCTCGCCAACGCCTCGGATAACGGCGAGCCCGTGGACGAGCGTTCCTGGCGTCCCTTGGACGACCCCGCCACGGTCCGGCTCCTGGCCGAGGGCGACACCATGGGCGTCTTCTACGTGGAGTCTCCCGCGATGCGGCTCCTGCAGAGGAAGACGCGCCGCGGCGACTTCGAGCACCTGGTCATACACTCGTCGATCATCAGGCCGGCGGCGAATCGCTATATTAACGAGTACATCGACCGCCTGGGCGGCAAGGAATACGAGCCGCTACACCCTCTCATAGGGGATATCCTCGCCGAGAGCTACGGCATCATGTGCTACCAGGAGGACGTCTGCAAGGTAGCCGTCGCCCTCGCCGGCTTCACCCCGTCGGAGGCCGACAAGATACGCAAGATACTCTCCAAACGCGACTTCGCCGAGCGCCTCGTCTCTTATAGGGAGAAATTCTACTCGGGCGCCCGCGGCAAGGGGGTTCCCGACGCGACGATAGGCGAGGTATGGGCGATGATAGAGTCGTTCTCCGGATACTCGTTCGTGAAGGCGCACTCCGCGAGCTACGCGATGCTCTCGTTCCGGTCCGCCTACCTCCGGCGCCATCGGCCGGCCGAATTCATGGCCGCCGTCATCTCGAACCGCGGCGGCTATTATTCAACGCTCGCCTATGCGAGCGAGGCGAGGCGCATGGGGCTCTCCGTCCTGCCTCCCGACGTCGGCGAGAGCGCGCTTCGATGCCGAGGCCGAGGCCGGGAGCTACGCTTCGGGCTGGGCATGATAGGCTCCCTCGGCGAGGCGAGGGCCAAGGCCATAGTCGACGAGCGCCGCGCGCGGGGGCCGTACCTCGATATAGACGACCTGGCGAGGCGCGTCCGCATGGACCGCGTCGACGCCGAGGCCCTGGCCGGCGCGGGCGCCCTGGACTCCCTGTCGCCTATGCTATCCCGGGCCGGGAAGCTCATGCGCCTCCTCTCGGCCTGCGAGGACGGCGGGGCCCGACGCCCGGTAGGCGGCTCGTCCGCGCCGGGGGGCGGGTTCCCGGCGCAGGGCGAGCTGTTCGCCGCCGAGCCGGCCGGCTCCCGGTTCGGCAGCCCCGGCGCCCGCGCGCCGGGGGCCGGCGGCGAATCACCCGAAGGAGCCAGGCGGCGGCTGGAGGCGCAGATGCGCTACCTAGGCACGACGCTCGACGTCCATCCCCTAACGCTGTGGCCGAGGGCGCTCTCGGCCCGCCGAGCCCTCGGCCGGGACCTCCCCGCCCTCGTGGGCCGCCGCGTATCCCTCGTAGGTTGGCCCATAACGGCCAAGCCCGTCGTCACCGCGGGAGGGCAGGCCATGGAGTTCGTTTCGTTCGAGGACGAGACCGCGCTCTACGAGACGGTGCTCTTCCCCGCGGCCTTCGCGCGCCATAGGCACCTGCTCTACGAGCAGCGCCCGCTACTACTCCGCGGGATCGTGGAGGAGGACCGGGGGGCCGTCACGGTGACGCTGGAAAGCCTGGAGAAGATAGGCTAGGCGACGGCCGATCGGCGCGGCTCCGGAGCCTTCTCCTTCGCGGAGGCCCTGGGGGGAAGGCCCGGGGCCTTTATGAGCACGGTGCTGGTGGTGCCGTTGTCGCTACGCATCGACAGGGTGCCGCCGAACTGCTCGAGGAGCATCGAGATGAGCGACAAGCCCAAACCTCCCGAGAGCTTCGGGTCGAAACTCGCGGGAAGCCCGATGCCGTCGTCCCGGAGCGTCATGATGACCGTCTCATCGTAGGCGTCTACATCTATCCTTACAGAACCTTCATCCTTGCCCGCGAACGCGTACTTCATGACGTTGGTCAGGAGCTCGTTGACTATTATGCCCAGCGCGAATAGCCGCTTGGGGTCCAGGTCGAAATCGTCGACGTTCTTATCGACGCTTATACCGGGGGCGAACGGGAAGAGGGGCACTATGGTATCGACGAGGCCCTCGATATAGGGCTTGACCGCGATATCGGAACCGCGATCGTCGAGGGCGAGCATCTCGTATAGGGCGCTCATCCCCTCGAGGCGGCCGACGGCGTCCTGGAGCGCGCTAACCGTCTCGCCGCTCCTCGCTGTATCGAGTTGCATCGACATGATGGCCTTGATGGACGAGAGGTTATTGCGGACGCGGTGATGGGCTTCCCTGATGCGCGTCTGGCTTTCGGCGAGCCGAGCGGAATAGTCGGCCTCGACCCCGGCCAAGGCCGTCTTCTCCGCTCGGACGCGGTTGAGCGCCATGGCGACGGAGGCGGCCAGCGCCGCGTCGCCGGAGCCCTTGTCGACGTAGCCGTACGACGGGAGTCCCGCGAGCCTTTGGAGCGTCTCCTCGTCGGTATGGGAGGAGAGGAACATGACGGGCGCCGCGGCCGAGCGTATTATCGAAGCCGCGGTCTCTACGCCGTCCATGCCGGCTCCCAGGTCTATGTCCATGAGTACCATGTCGACGGCTCGAGCCGGTGCGTCCCCGGAATCCTCGAGCGCGCGCAGGGCGTCTTCGCCGCTACGCGCGACGATGACGGAGTAGCCCCTAGCTTGAAGCGTTTCCCGCTCGTGCAACGCGATCAGCGCGTCGTCCTCGACGAGCAGTATGGTCGGGTAGAGGTCTGGAGCCATGCGCCTCTCCTTAGCTAAGCCATGGGCCCCGTCTCAGGGACGAGGCGAGACGCCGCGGGCGCGACCGGCCGGGCAAGCCCCGCGCGGTCGCGCCCTACGTCGTCTTAAACCTTTTTAAATTCGTTTTCTAGTAACGTTCTTCAATGGTTCTTAATTGTTCTTGATTATTATCAATGCGGCGATCGTATCCCCGCATCGTGCGTGCATCAAGCGAATTTCTCGGTTTCGCTTGTAGACATTTGTCTACAAGGCTGTTTTTACGGTGTTTTAGGGTGTCAGGATATCCAATATGTCTAATTGCCTGCTTTACGTCATAACGGGCTTAGAATAATAGGTCCATGACGAAGCCTTGCGCGTAATCGAGTATGTCATCCGTGATGTACGCCTCTGAGAGTCGGCCTAGCTCCGGGAAATCGGCTAACGTCGCTCCCGCGGCGTCGGCGAGCGAGGCGGCGTCGGCGTAGCCGTACTCGTAGCCCCAGTGCTTGGCTCCGGCGCTATCGTAACTCGATAACGACGCGATGAGGCTATCGCCGGAGTAGGCGGCGAGGTAGTATCCGTTGAGGACGCCGCTCGCGTCATAGACGTTCAGGCGTAGGCCCGTTCCCTCGGCCGTGAACTCTATGGTCTCCACGAGGGCGTCGTCGCCGTCATAGTGCCTGATCTTCAGGCCGGCCGTGGCGAGCCCGTCGAGGAAGGCGAAGGGGTCTACCGTGCGGGCCTCCTCGAGGCTGAGGGGCGCGGGCGGGCCCGAGTACGCGTACTCGAACCATTGCAGCGTAGTCCCGGCGCTCTGGACGTCCAGCCTGACGGGCCGGCCCGCCTCGTAGGCGAGCGCGTAGTCGAGCGGCAGGAGGAGCGCCGCGCCGCTCGTGCTGGCCCTGAGGGGATAGCCCTCGGGGGTATAGCTCATGGCTACGTCGAAGGCGAGCGTAGAGCCGTAGTAGCTTTTCTTGCGGCTTATGCGGCGGTTTGAGTCCCATTCTATCGTTACCGAAACGTCCTTGCCGTCGGGAAGCCTGCTGTCCTCCCTGACGACGCGCGTCGGGTACCAGGCGCTATCCAGGCTTACCTGGGTCTCGCCGTAAGCGTCGCGTAGCCAGCACGCGTAGGACGAGACGCCGATGGCGGCGAACGCGTCGTCCGAAGGGATAGCTGGAACGGAGTAGGCGGGCGTGGTCGGCTCGGCGAAGTCTCCCAAGGACCGGGACGCCTGGGCCGATCCCGAGACGGAGGCGCCGGCCGCCGCGACGCTTACGCCTCCGTACGCCGTCATGAGGAAGGCGCGCCCGCCGTCGTAGCGGTAGACCGAGCCGGCGGTAGGCTCTCCCGCCGCGTTAAAGCTCGCCGATCGGACCAGCTCGCCCAGCGGGCCGCTCGTCCCGTCCCCGTACGCGTACCTTCGGCTCCATTGCAGGGCGGAGGCGGCGTCGTACTCGGCGATCGTCTCGAGGCGATCCCCGGCGAACGAGTAGGCCTGGAACCAGCGAAGGGCCTTGGACGAGTCGTAATAGGCCGTAAGGATCTTATTCCCGCCGGCGTCGTAGCGATACAGGTAGGCGTATCGTAAGTCGCCGTTCGCCGCGTGGCGCTCCGACTGCGTGACCCTGCCGTCGGCGCTATAGCGGTCCTCGTAGTACTGCAGCGTATCGCTCGAGTCGTAGTACGAGTATCGGACGCCCCCCGGTATTTCCGACTCGACCACCCTGAGCGCGTCCTCTGAGACGCTCAGGTCGGCGTCGCCTAGGAAGTTGAAATTGCACGAGGCCAAGAGCATCGTCAAGGCGAAGGCTATCGCGCCAAGGGCTGGCTTCATCGTGGGGCTCCTTTACAGGACGGCTATTTAGCAATACCATTTTCTCGCGCGTCGCGAGCCTGGCGCAGTGGCCATATAGAGTAGTGTATAGCATGAAGGGGAAGATTGCATGAAGGACTCGCGGCGAAGGCTTCCGGTAGCGCTCGCAATATCGATGGCGCTCGTCCGCTCGCTGGCGCCCGGGATCGCCTGGGCGGACTTCAACGTAGAGTTGACGGCTCCCGAGCTTAAGCCCGGCATGGAATCGCTCGAGGCTATTCTGCAAGCCCAGGCCGAGGGCTTCGCCGACGATATAGTAGCTCTAGTCGAGCAGACCCTGGACAAGCCGCTGTTCATGAGGGCGTTCGCCGGAGCCGCCGTCACCGCGTCGTTCCTTTCGGGCCTTACCGAAGCGAGCGACGGATCGCCGGGCTCGGGCGGCCTCGCGCTATCCATAGGCAGCGCCGCCTCGGTATGGTCCGCCGACTTCTCGCCCGCCGCGCTCGAGCGCCTAAGCGTCCTCGGGCCGGACGACGACGTCGAGGCGGGGGCGTGCGTCCAGCCGCTCGTCGCTCAAGCCGCGCTATCCCTGGCCCGCCTCGCGCCCGGGCTCGACGCGGGAGCCTACGTAGGCCTCATGGACGCGCAGGGCGGGGAGCTCGGAGTCAGGTCGTTCTCCGCGGGGCTATCCGCGGGCCTGAGCCTCTTCCAGCCGCCCGCCGGAGACCGCCCGCCGATGCTACGCTGGCGCGGCCTCAGGCTTTCCCTGGGCGCCGGCTACTCCTACGGAGCCTATAGCGCGCTCGTGGAGCCTGGCCCTATATACCAGTCGATTCCCATAGACCCCGACGGAGAGGGGCCCCTCGTGCCGCTGTCCACGACCATCCAGGTCGATCCTTCGGTGACGGCCGGCGTCCTGTGCACGGCGCTGGGCGGCCGCCTGGGCGCCACGACGGGAATCACGCTCTTCGGGACCCTGAGCCTGGCCGTAGGGGCCGGTTTCGGCGTCTCCTACGGAGCCTCGCAGGTCTCCCTCGAGTCTAGCGACGCTATCCAGGTGCTCGGATACCTCTCGTCCCTGGTGGAGAACGACGGCAGCATCGCCCTGAGCGGAACGACGGAGGCGGTCGAGTCGGTCGAGGTCTCGCCGTACCTGTCAGCGGGGCTCGGTTTCCGCGTCGGCGCCTTCTCGCTCGTAGCTCCCTTCGTGTGGAACGTCCCCAAGGGGCTGGGACTCGCTATATTCGTGGAATTCCGCCCGTGAGGCCCGGCGCCGCGGCCGCTCTCATAGCCCTCGCCGTCGCGGCGTCGGTCTTCGCCGTCCCCTGCGGCGCCGATCCCGGCGCCGGCCTTACCGACTGGCCGGGTTCCTCGTTCCTCGTCTCTAGCGTCTTAGAGGCCGAGCTGACGGCGCCGGCCCCGTGGGCCCCCGGCGCCGTCGGGGCGTCCCCGGGAGCCGGGGTCAGGGCGGCGATCGGCGTCGAGGGGCTGAGGCCGCTGGGCGGCCTGGGCGCTA
>JAHIWG010000103.1 GCA_018816345.1 Spirochaetota bacterium
GACGGCTCCATGGCCATGTTGTCGCGCAGGTAGTCGAAGCCGAACTCGTTGTTCGTGCCGTAGGTGATATCCTTAGCGTAGGCCTCTCGCCTGGCGTCGTTGTCCATGTTCGATAGTATGGCGCCGACGCTGACGCCGAGGTACGCGTAGACGGCGCCCATCCAGAGGGAGTCGCGCTCGGCGAGGTAGTCGTTGACGGTCACTACGTGGACGCCCCTGCCCTCGAGCGAGTTGAGGTACGCGGCGGCGACCGACGACAGGGTCTTCCCCTCGCCGGTCTTCATCTCGACTATCTTGCCGTCGTGGAGCACTATGCCGCCCAGCACCTGGGTATCGAAGGACCTCTCGCCGAGCACTCGCCTGGCGGCCTCGCGCGCCAGGGCGAAGGCCTCGGGAAGCGCCGACTCGAGGCTCTCGCCGGAGGCTATGCGGGCCTTGAGCTCCGCGGTCTTGGCCGGGAAATCCTCCGCCTTGAGCGACATTGCCCAGGCCTCGCGCTCGTTCACCGCGTGGAGGCGGGGTAGGAGCGTCTTTATGTCTCGTTCGCGCTTCGAGCCGAAGAGCGCGGTTAGGGGGTTGAACGCCATGCCGGTTAATCTATATCTTTTCAAGACGAGCGGTCAAGGAGCGCCAGGCTACCGGCGGCGCCGGCGAGCCGCGGGATCCTACGAGAAGTAAGAAAAGGCCTGGAGGTCTGCGCGTGAGGAATGCGGTCAAGGGCGTTAGAGTACTCTGCGCGGCGTTCGCGATAGCCGGCCTCTCCGCGTGCGCCGATTCGCGCGCCGTCACCGAGCTAAGGCGGGAGCAGCTGTTCTCTCTCGGCTACGGCGTCCTCGAGGATCAGCTCAACCTGTTCAACCTGGAAGGCAAGGCCCCTCCCCAGAAGACCCGCCTGGCGATGAGGGACGGCATATTCTTCGTGGCCAACGGGAACGCCGCGAAGGTGCTCACGCTCTCGTCCTTCGGCGATCTCTTGGCCATGGTCTATAATTCCGAGCGTAACCCGCCGCCGCTGACGCTCCAGCAGTCGGACGCCAGCGCCGCCGGGCCGGCCGCGCAGGGGCGCATCGCCAAGCCGTATCCGTTCCTGTCGCCAGGCGAGATAGCCGTAGACTCCAAGCGCACCATATTCGTGGAGGACCGCGTCCCCGATTCGCACCGGTCGTACGACGAGGCCATGCAGGCCAGCCTCGAGTTCGTCGTGCTGCGCTTCTCCCGCGACGGCGAATACCTCGATTACCTGGGGCAGGAAGGCGTCGGAGGGACCCCTTTCCCTCGCATCACGGGGCTCTACATGAGCGCGAACGACGATTGCGTCGTCATTACCCTGACCGGCTCCGGCTGGTCGGCCTTCAGGTTCGACCCGAGGGGAGGGCTCCTGTCTACCGTCGCCATCAGGCGTGACGACCTGCCCAGGCCCCCGGAGGAGAGCGGCTCCATCGCGTCGCTCGACAGGATCGTCGCCTCCCCGGACGGCTCGGGCCTCATCCTGAAGATAGACTACTTCAAGGAGATAATCGACGAGGAGACCCATACGCAGGCCGGCATCGAATTCTCCTCCTCGTGGGCCTGGGCCATGGACGGCGCGACCGGCGGCTACGTCGAGCGCTACGAGCTGCCTACCTTCGAGGCGATGGCCGGCCGCAACGAGCGCGGCGTTTCCAGGGCCTGGGAGCTCGTCGGAGCCGCCGCGGGCGCGATCTTCCTCTCGGCGGTGGACGACGACGGCGCTACGTACTACGGTCTCTTCGATACCCGCTCCAAGACTATGCGCCGCTTCTCCCTAATGATCGACCCCGAGGAGACGCTCTACGCCTCGTTCTCCCTCTCGCCGGACGGTATCCTGTCGGCCCTGCTCGCCTCCCGCTACGAGGCTCGCTTCGTATGGTGGCGCTTCGACAAGATGCTCGGTGGACTCGCGCCGTGAGGCCTCTCGTCGGCTTCGCCCAGGCGCTCGCCCTAGACGCCTCGACGAAGGAGAGCTACGGCCTATCCGACGACATGCTCATGGAATCGGCGGCCATAGGCATGGCGCGGTTCCTCGAGGAGGACGAAGCCTTCCGCGTAGCGCTCGGCTCCTCGGCGGTTCCCGCCGTGGCGCTGTGCGGGGGCGGCAATAACGGCGGCGACGCCCTGGCCGTAGCGAGGCGGCTGGCCTTCTCCGGCAGGACGGGCATAGTCGCCGTCGTCTCCCCGCGGCTCGGGCCCGTCGCCCGGCGTAGGCTCGACGAGGCGAGGCTCGCGGGCGTTTCCGCGCTCGAGCCGACGGACGAGCGGGCCGCCCGGGCGGTCGCCGAGGCCGGGCTGGTCCTCGACGGGGCGATAGGCGTGGGCTTCAAGGGCCCCGCCCGTCCGGAGCTCGCCGAATTCGCGCGCCTCGCGACGCTCGCCCGAGGGCCGGTTATAGCGATAGACGTACCGTCGGGCCTGGGGCCGCTCCGTTCCCGCGAGTCAGACCCCGCGCCGCCCGTCAGGGCCGCGGCGACGCTATGCGTGGAGCCCTTGAAGGCTGAGGCGTTCTACCAAGGCAATAGGCGGCATTGCGGGCGCATCGTGCCGATATCCGGCGTGTTCCATCGCTCCGCGGGGCTAGGGTCCGGGACGGTCCTCCTCGAGCCGGGCGACCTGGGCGCCTTCCTCCCGGAGCCGGACCCCGATTGCCATAAAGGCGAGCGCGGCGCCCTGGCCGTATTCGCCGGATCGCCGGGTTCCGCGGGAGCAGCCGCGCTCTGCGCCCGGGGGGGCTCGGCCGCCGGCGCCGGCAGCGTGACCCTCCTAACGGGCGAGGCGCTCGTGCCTATTCTTTCGGCGACGCTGGTTTCTCAGATGGTGAGGCCCGCGTCCGATCCCGGCTCGAGGCGCTTCACGGCCGCCGTCGCCGGGCCGGGCTGGGGCGCGGACGAGCCCAACGCCAGGGCCCTGGACGGGCTATGGGACGCGGCGATGCCCCTCGCGCTGGACGCCGACGCGCTCGGGCTGCTGGCGTCGGCCGGGAAGGCTCCGCGCTGCTCGCCTCTCGTGCTGACCCCTCACCCCGGCGAATTCGCGCCCTTGGCGGCCGTCGCGATGGGAGCCGACCCGGACGACCCTGAGGCGCTCGGGCTGGCGGCGCGGAGGGCTCGCTTCGACACCGCCGCCGTGCTCGCCGAGGCGGCGGCGCGCTTCGGCGCTGTCGTCGTGCTCAAGGGCTCCGTCACCTGGATAGGCGATCCCGACGGGCGCCTGGCCGTCTGGGACGGCCGGGACCCGGGCCTCGCTACAGCCGGCTCGGGAGACGTGCTGGCGGGCCTCGCGGGCGGATTCCTGGCCCGCGGCGCGGGCGCCTGGGACGCCGCCGTAGCGGCTACTCTCGTCCACGGCCTAGCGGGGAGAGCCGCCGCGTATAAGGGCTTCTACGAGGCCGAGGGATTGCTCCCCGAGGCCGCCCGCATTTCAAGAAGGGACGCGCATGGAAACGAAGGATAAGGGACAGGTCGTCTATTATTACAACCGCGAGAGCCGGCTCGAGAAGGCCAGCGATAACGCCCGGTTCACGGTCGACCATTACGGGGCCAAGCGCCCCGGCCTCATACGGTCGCTCACGGCGACGAGATCGCTTCGCTACCTGTTTTTCGCGGTGCTGTTCATGGCCGTCGCGGGCCTCGTCGTAAGCTACGCTCAGCGATCGAGAAGCTCTGGCAGCGTGGCGGGGACCACGCTCTCCGCCACCGCCATGTGGTTCGAGGGCTACGTATACGTCAGCGTCAAGCGGTCCGCGCCGTGGTACGCCAGGGCGGCAAAGGCGGCGCCCGGCTCCGTCATAGAGATAAAGACGGGCGACGGCATAGGCTCGACCCTGGGACTGCTCCAATCGGGCGAGCAGGAGCTACGGCTACGCTTCGCGGCTGAGAGCAAGCCCCCGCGCGTCGCCGTCGTCGCGAGCGCAGTCGCCGCGGCCGAGGCCGGGGGCGACGCGCAGGCCGTGCTCGAAGTGAAAGTCGAGTGAGCTTGACCCCGCTAGCGCTTTTCGCTATGGTATTTTTTTAAGCTGAAAGGGGATGGCGGCATGGTTCAATTCTATCTCTTGAGCGTTATCTTGAATATAGTCGCCGGTTACGCCCTCGTCTCGTTCCAGACCGAGCCCAAGGGCACGAAATTCGACGGTATTCGCGAGTATCTCAAGGACGGCACCCTGCGGCTGGTACTCGGCATACTCTGCACGGCGGTAGGATTCTTCAAGCTCCTGACGGTCATGCGCGGCGACATCCCCGTGGTCGGCGACCTCGTCCCGTCCCTGGCCGGCATGGCCTCCGGCTTCTCCCTCCTATTGGAATTCTATAAGACCAACTCCAACGTAACGACCACAGCCTTGGAGAAGATCGATTCTATCCTAGTCGGCAATAGGCGCATCGTGGGCATCGTCTCCATAGTAAGCGGCGTGGTCCATTTCCTGTTCGCCAACATCCTCTTCCTATAGGCCTATGCGCTCCATAGCCGGGGTCGCCGTCAGGGGAAACCGCGTCTTCATGGCGCGAAGGGCGCCGGGCGGCGAGATGGGCGGGAAATGGGAATTCCCCGGCGGGAAATGCGAGCCGGGGGAGACCGACGGCGAGGCCGCCGTACGTGAATTCGACGAGGAATTCGGCTTGCGCGTCACGGTAGGGGCGACGCTCGGCCAGGCGAGCTTCGAGCACGGCGGGAAGCGCTACGACCTGGCGGCCCTGCTCGTCTCGTTCGACGGGGAGCCGCCAGTCCTCAGCGAGCACGTCGAGGCCCGATGGGCTGACGCGGCCGAGCTCGGCCTGCTCGACCTCTCCGACTCCGACCGTTCCCTCGTGCCCTTCGTGCTGCCCTTACTCGCCGTCGGGATCGAATAGGCCTAGCTCCGGCTTCCCGTCGGGGAGCGTCGGCTGGTTAAGCAGTATCTCTACCCGCGCCTCGATCTTCTCGAGGTCCTTCTCGAGCCCCTTGGATAGCTTGACGCCTTCCTCGAACACGGCGATGGCCTCCTCGAGCGCCAGGTCGGGCTCCCTGATGCGCACTGACAGCTCCTCGAGCCGCTTCAGCCGTTCCTCGAAATTCTTCATGCTTTGACCTCCACGATATCGGCGACGGCCGCGCCGCTTGCGAACGTAATGGTAACGGGCTCTCCCGGTGCGAGCTCCGAGGCGTCCCTGACGGCTTCGCCGCCCGAGTGCCTCCTCACGACGGCGAAGCCGCGGGCGAGGACGGCCATGGGATCGGCCGCGCGCAGGAGGGCGTCCGCCGAGGCGAGCCTACGGCCGACCTCGGCGCAGGCTTCCCTCGCGCCGCCGATCAGGGCCTCCAGGGCGTCGTCGAAGCGTTGCCTGGACGGCTGCAGCGCCCGCTCCAGCCTCAGCCCGAGCCGCTCGGAGGAGAACGATTCCGCGAGGAGCCTCGCGCGCTCGATACGGGCGCGCATGCTGAGCGCGAGCGTATCGGAGGCGGCGTATACCCTGTCGGCGACGGAAGCGGCGCTCTCGGAGACCAGCTCCGCCGCCGCGCTGGGCGTCGGAGCCCGCAACGAGGCCGCGTAGTCGCAGAGGCTCCAGTCTATCTCGTGGCCGACCGCGCTTATGACGGGTATCCTCGAGCCGGCGACCGCCCTGACCACCGAATCGTCGGAGAAGGCGAGGAGATCCTCTATGGAACCGCCGCCGCGGCCTACTATGATGACGTCGCCGAGGCCGAAGGCGTTGGCCACCTCGATCTGGCGGACGATGGCGGCCGGGGCCTCGGCGCCCTGCACGGCCGCGGGCAGCACGGTGACGCGGATCCCCGCGTTGCGCCGTCCCAGCACCGAGAGTATGTCGCGCAGGGCGGCCCCGGTAGGCGAGGTGACGACGGCGACGCGGGTAGGGAAGGACGGGACGGGCGGCTTGCGGTCGGCGTCGAAGAGGCCCTCGGCCGCTAGCGCCCGCTTGCGCTCCTCGAGCAGCGCCAGGATGTCGCCCTGGCCGGCTTTCTGCATCGAGTCGACGACGAGCTGGTATTGCCCCCGGGCCGCGTATACGCCTAGCGCGCCGCGGGCCCTGACCAGGGTTCCGTCGGCGGGCGCGAACGGCAGCCTCGCCGCGCGGCCCCTGAACATCACCGCCTGGAGTGACGATTGGGAGTCCTTCAGGGTAAAGTAGACGTGCCCGGAGGAGGCCGGCCGCCAGTTCGATATCTCGCCCTCTACGAGTATATCCGGCAGGGCTTCCTCGAGGAGGCTCTTGACGATCCCGGTCAGTTCGCTGATAGAGAGGGCGCGCTCTTCCGACATGGGCCCACTGTATCCCGCTCGCGCCGGGGCGCGCAAGTCCAGGTGGCGCGAAGCGCGGTTTTAATGTATAACCATAGTAATGAGACGATTCGCTTGGACCTTGACGACGCTCGCCATCATCGGATGCGCCGTATTCCTCATAGGCTGGCTGCCCCTGCGGGTCAAGCCGGGCCGGTACGCGGTGCTCGTTTCCAAGACGGGAGGAGTCGACCCGATCGTCGTCGCCCCCGGGGACGGCCGCTGGAGCGCGCTCGCCTTCCTTCCTACCAACGCGCGGCTCGTCAGCTTCGCTCCCGCGATGGCCGAGCGCCGGCTCGATATATCAGGCGAGCTGCCCTCGGCAAAGGCCTACTCGGCATTCATGGCGGGCGAGCCCGATTTCTCGTACTCCTTCGCGGTCAGGCTCCTCGCGGCCCCCAAGCCGGAGGCGCTACCCGAGCTCTACGGCAGGTGGGGCGTAGAGGACGATGCCGAGCTTTCGGCCTGGCTCGAGTCGGAGATGGACCTCGCCGCGTCGGCGCTGCGCTCGTCGCTGGGCTCCGCGACGGCGGCCTTTCCCGACGAGGCTTCGCTAGCGCTGGCCGTATCCGCGAAGCATCCCCTGCTCGACGTGCGCGGAGTGACTATCACGGCCGCGCGCTCGCCAGATCCGAGGCTCTACGAGGAGGCGAGGCGCTTCTATTCGGCTTACATGGAGAAATTCTCCTCTTCCATGGAGTCGGCGCTCGCCGACGCCTCGTCAAAGGCCGCGTCGGACCAGGTCCGCGTCGACGCGCTGGAGCGTTACGGTCGGCTGCTCGAGCGATATCCGGCCCTCGTCGATTATCTAGCCATCCAGGCCGGCATCCCTCCCCGGCCGGCAGCCGGCAAGTGACCCTATGGATTACTTCTTCAACTTCGATAAGCTCGACTACCTGACGGGCAAGAAACCCGACGGCTGCATACTCTGCCTCGTCCGCGACGGCTCGGGCGAGGTGCCGAGCCTCGTCGTCCACGAGACGGCCTCGTCGATGGTGTCGCTCAACCTGTATCCGTACAATCCGGGGCATCTCCTCGTGTTCCCCCGCCGGCACGCGCGCGACGTCCGCGAGCTCACCGCCGAGGAACGCGCCGATATCGACGCCCTCTCGAGGCTTTGCCTCGACATGCTCGACTCGACCCACGGGCCCGCGGGATACAATATCGGCTATAACATGGGCCTCGTCGCGGGGGCGAGCATCGACCACCTGCACCTGCATATCATTCCGCGCTACCCGCGCGAGATAGGCATAGCCGAGCTCCTCGCGGGTAGCCGAGTGCTCGTGCAGAATCCTCTGGAGACGCGGCGCCTCCTGCGCGCTCGGTTCGCCGAAGCCGCCGAAGCCGCCGCGAGGGCGCAGGCTTAAGGAGCGACGAAAGAAAACGGGAGCACCGCGAAACGGCTGGACTAAGAAACGGTTCGACCCTGAAGCGGCAGGACTATAAAGAGCGGCCGCCAGCCCGGGTCGACGCGAATACGGCCCGAGACGGCCACGTTCGAGATCCCGAAGTGACCCTGATCCCAGGACAGGCCGTCAAGGGGCCATTTAAGCCCTTCGCTGCTCATGCCGGACGCCCCGGCGGCCAGCGGGAACACCGATACTATTGAGCCCGGCTCCACTAGAAAATCGCTCGGCTCGTCGATCCTGACCACCCGCTCCCCGGAGCATATCCACTCGTCGGGTCCGTTCGGGCGCTCGAGGAGGGCTCGGAGGGCTAGGAGATGGTCGAGCCGGCCTCCGCCGCCTCCGGCCAGCACGACCCGCCGGTAGCCGCGGCGGCGAAGCTCGCTTATCCCTATCTCGGTATCGGTATCGTCCTTGTCGCGGGGAAAGGCCAGGACCTCCCCGTACCCCGAGAGCAGGGCCGGGTCGGAGACGGAGTCCATATCGCCTACGACGAGGTCGGGCCTCAGTCCCCACGCGCGTAGCGTGTCGAGGCCGGAATCGGCGGCGCATACGAACGAGAATTCGCCTAGCCGCGGCTCAACGGCCGAGAAGGGCGGGGCGTCGCCGCCGATCACGAGCAGGGAGGCCGTAGGGCCGCTCAATAGCTCGCCTCGTCCATAGCCTCGAAATCGGAGCGGACCTTGGCGAGACGCTCGAGCTCCCGGCCTATGATCCGCCCGTAGTCCAGCTGGCCGTCCATTATCCTGAACGCCTCGTCCTCCCAGAACTGCACGTCGGGCAGGTAGAGGAATCGGATGCCCTCCGCCTTGGCCGCCCATTCCTTGGCGCTGGCCCAATACGAGAGGGCCGCCTTGTACGCGGTCTCGGCGGTAGCCAGGCTCTCCAGGTTCTCGCGTTTCCACGGCGCGTTATAGAAGTACGCGACCCTCTTATCGAACTTGGAGCCGAGGTACAGGTGCTGCTCTATCATCTTGAGCTCCAGGTGCATGTTGAACAGGTAGCGATACCGTTCCCATTGCCGCTTGTCCTCTATCTTGGAGAGGGCGTAGAGCGGGTTGCAGAAGTCTGCCGCGATGGCCCGCTCGAGCCAGTAGATGTTCTCTATCGTATCGTCCGGATACTGCACGTAATGGGCGTGGTAGAGCTTGTAGTATTGTTCCTTGAAATAGACGGGGTAGCCGGGTAGCGCCATAGCCGAGGCCAGTAGGATGACGAGGAACGCGGAGAATCGTTTCATACCCTATCAGTATCGGCCGGCCGCGGCGAGGGGAATAGCCCTAGCGTCCGGCGACGCGGCCGAGGACGGGCGATACGGCCGACCAGACGGCGGCTTCCACGTCGTCCGGCCGGGCCGAGGCGTCGATCCTCGCTATCTCCATCCCGCCGTCCTCGAACGAGCGTATGACGTCCCGGTACGCCTCGGCGACGCGGTTCTGGAAGGATAGGTTCTCGTATATATCGAGCGCCTTCCTGCCGGCCATCCGCTCGGCCGCCACGGCCGGATCGAGCTCGAAGAAGAGGAGCAGCTGGGGCAATGGGAACGACTCGTTGAGCGAGGCCGGCAGCGCCTCTCCGCACGTCAGGCCCTGGTAGGCGAGGGACGAGAACAGGTAACGATCGCTCACGACGACCTCGCCTCGAGCCGTCCTCTCAAGTACTCCGCCCGGGCCGTGCAGGTGCTCGCCTCGGTCGGCGGCGAACAGCCTGGCTACCGTCTCGGGCCTGGCGTCGAACGCGCCGGATAGAGCCTCCCTCACGAGCCTGCCTATGGGGCCGGCGGTCGGCTCGCAGCCCGCGGAGAAGGCCGTTCCGGCGGTCTCGAGACGCCTCGAGAGACGCTGAAGCTGGGTCGTCGTCCCGGTGCCGTCTATGCCTTCGAATACGATGAATCCTCGTATGACGTCTCTGCCGTTTATCATCGCCGCCGAGCATAGCGTTCTCCCGCATCCTGGCGCAAGGGGCTCCTCTGTGCTACTGTTCCTTCCGTGAAGCCCCGAGTCCCGGCGCCCATAGTCATCGCCTCGCTATTCGTAGCCGCTACGGCCGCGGCCTGGGCTCTCGGAGTCGCTCCGGCGCTCGAGGCGGCCGAGGCCGCGGCCGCCGGGGCCATCGAGGGCCGCGTAAGCGGGCTCCTGGGCGGGCTAGGGCTTAGCCTTTCCTACGAGGCGGCCTCGCCCTCGCTGCTCGGCCGCGTCCGCGTCGTAGGCCTGGAGGCGAGCGACGGAGGGGCGGTCGTCGCCAGGGCCTCCAGGGCGGAGCTCCGCTACGATCTGGCCTCCGTTCTATCGGGCGAATTCGTCGTATCGAGCGTCCGATTAGAGGACCTCAGTATCGACTCGAGCTACGAGGACGCGGTCGCCCTCGTCGAGCGGCTCTCGAGGCTCCTCGGCGGAGGCGCATCCCCGCGAGCGGGGGGCCCGTCGATAGAGCTCAGGCGCTCCAGGCTCAGGCTCGGCTTCGACGGCGGCGCCTTCGCGGAAGCCCGCGTCAGGGCCGCCGACGTCGTCCTGGACGGCGCGGGACTTCGATTAAGCGCCGCAGGCACCCTGCTCGCCGGAGACCCGGCTAGGCGCTTCGCCGCGGAACGAGCGGAGGCTCCGTTCTCGTGCCTCGCGTCGTTGCGGCTAGGCTCTCCCTCGGCCTCGATCTCCGTGGCGGCCGAGCTAGCCATGGAAAGCGACCTTGGACGCCTCTCTCCCGCGCGCTTGAGCCTCGATGCCGACGCGTCAGGGTTCCGGGCCTCGCTCGAGCCGCGGGACGGGCTTCGCCGCATGGAGGCGTCATGGGACGCGGCGAAGCGGCTCTTGCTCGTCGACGCGACGCTTTCCGGCTGGGCGCCGAGCACGCTGTTCAAGCCCGCGGGCCGCCTGTCGCGGCTCTCGCCCTGGTTCGACGCCCGCTATAGCGGCTCGCTCTCCGTCAGCAGCGACTTGAGCCCGGAGGGTAGCCGCGCGACGGTCGACCTCGCCGCGACCATTCCGCTAGACATGCCCGGCGGCCGCCCTAGAGCCGCCGTCGCGGCCTCGGGCACGCTACACGAACTGATCGTCCGGTCCGCCTCGCTAACCAACGGCACCGTCGACCTCGTATACTCGGGCGAGCTGTACCCCGACAGGATAGGCGCCGCCGGAACGCTTTCCGCGGGCTATACCATTCGCGAGGGCGTCAGGGTAGAGGCCGACTTCGACCTGTCAGGGGCCGGATCGTCGTGGTTCGCCTACGCCCCGACCATCAGCGCCGTGGATGCGGTCATGCGCGACGCCATCGTATCGGTGGAAGCCGACGGCGGCTCCGCCTCATTCTATCTCGACGCCGCGCTGCCGTACCTCGCGGGCTCGGTCGGCTCGGCCGGTTCCGTCGGCTCCGTCGGCTCCGTCGGCGGTCCCGGGACTATCGAGCCGCTAGAGGCGGCCTCGGAGGCCATCGCTTCCCGTATCGTGATAGAGGGATCAGCGTCCTATGGGAACCCGAGCGGAGCGCCCGACGCGGGGAGCCCCTACCTCGAGGCGGCGATAAGGCTAGGCGCGCTTAGGTTCGAGCGTTTCCCGGAGCTTTTGGCTTCCTTGCTCGGTCCTCAGGCCGCGCCCCTCCTGGGAGGGCTGAGCGTCGAGGGCGAACTGTCCGTGTATAGCGATTTCGCGGGCCTCTCGTATAACGCCTCGAGGCTCCTACTCGTCTACGACGGCCTCGTCGACGGATTCGGCGTAATAAGCCTCTCCGGGGGGCTCGGCCGCCTGACCATAGGCTCCATCGACGCGAGCGTCGCCGGCTACGCGCTCACCGGCACCGCCTCGGTGGACTACGGTAGCGCCTCCGGCGCCGGTTTCGAGGCGGACGTCAGGGTGGCGGACGTCCCGTACTCGTTGAGCGGCGCGCTGTCCGACGGCGCGGTGTTCATATCGGGCAACTACGGCCTTCGTTTCGTCGCGCGGACCGAGGCGGGGGCCTTGGGCGCTAGCCTTGAGATCGACGAGATGCCTATTCCCCTGTTCGGTACCGCCACGTTCGTATCGGCGTCCGCGAACGCCCGCTTCTTTTCGCCTAAGGACTGGGACGTCGTACTAGGCAATCTCTCGCTGTCGCAGCCGCCCGGATCCGCGAAGCCCCTTCCGTCGGTCTCGGCTTCGGGCGCTTTCGACGAGTCGGGAGGCCGCCTGGGAAGATTAACGTACTCGGACAGAATTTCATCGCTCTCCGGAGCCGCGGACGTAACCTGGACCCTCGGTGACGGTTTTCGAGTGTCGGCTAAGGCGAACCTAGCCGGCGGGGATGGTGAATACTACGTCATAGACGGCGAATACCGGGAGGACGGCGGCATCTACGCGGTCGCGTCGACTAGGAAGGGCGCCCTGGCCCGCCTGGCCTTGCCGGCCCTGCGCGGCGTCGTCGACGCGGACTGCACCGTCTCGGGAACGATACGGGATCCCGCGGCGCGGTTCGCGTTCACCATCAACGGGGGGCAACGGGCCGAAGGATTGCCGTTCCTCGCTGGATCCGGTTCCTACGAAGGAGACCTTTTGACGCTGAGCGATACTCGCATCAGGATAGGCGAACAGAGCGCCTCCAATATCTCCGTACGTTACGGCGTCGCGGACGCCGCGGCGGAGCTGTCCGCGAATATCGAGCTATCCCTCGGCAAGAACAAGCTATACGGCAGGCTCGTCGCCTCGGGGAAGTCCTCGGCGGTCGCCTCGGGGAAGTCCTCGGCGGTCGCCTCGGGGAAGTCCTCGGCGGTCGCCTCGGGGAAGTCCTCGGAAGCAGCGGCCTTGCCGTTCGACGACTACGAGGCCTTCGGATCCCTCGAGGGAGCCCGCTGGACTGGCGGCGAGATAGGGACCGTTCCCTTCTCCCTACGGACGGTCAAGGGAGATTCGAGCGTCAGGCTCGGCGAGGCCGACGAGTTCAAGGCGCGGCTCGGGCCGCGAGGCGAGTTGAGCCTCTCCCTTTCCCGCGCCCTGCCTATCTCGTTCGCGGCGGAGGGCAGGTACTCCGAAGCGGCGATTAGCCTGGACGTCGCCGACGCGCGCGTCGAGATGCCGTTCCTTTTCAAGCTCATAGGCCTGCCGATAATAAGGGTAGAGTCCGGCGTAGCCACCGGTTCGCTCAAGATAAGGGGCCGCCTCCTCGATCCCACCGTGGACGGCGTCGTGGACCTGAGCAATTTCTATCTCTCCGTGCCCGATTACGTCTCCGCACCTATAGGCCCTCTCGACGATCCGCTGTACTTCAACGGCAGGGTCATGGAGACGACGCAGTCGAGCGCCGCGTGCGGCGAGGCGTCGGTACTCGCGTCGCTCGAGGCGACCCTGCACGGAGGCATACCCGACGATATCAGGATATCGGTGCAGACTCGGGGAGAGGGGCTCGCGCCCGTTTCCACGAAGCTCCTCGGCATGGATATCCAGGGGCTAGCGAGGCCCGACCTCGTGATAGAGGCGAATCCCGACAGGGCCAAGATCAACGGGTCGATATCGATGTCCTCCGGAGACATCGTGCTCACGACCGGCGTTGTCAGGCGGAAAAGCCCCGCGGTCCCCGCCGCGGCCCCGGCGTTCGACTTTACCGGCGCGCTGGACCTGACCTTCGGAAAGAACATTAAGGTCTATTTCCCCACCAAGACCCTGCCCGTGGTGATCTACGGACAGGCGGACCCGTCGAGCCGCCTCGCGGTAGCCTTCGACGTGGCGCGCGGGGACTATAGCGTCAAGGGCACGACTAAGCTGCGCGGCGGGTCGGTATTCTATATCCAGAGGAACTTCTACCTCAAGAGCGCGACCATCGAGTTCGACGAGGACGCGGACCAGTTCGACCCGGTGATCAACGCCGTGGCCGAGACGAGGACGAGCGGCAGCTCGGGACCAGTGCTCGTGACGCTTCGCGCCGTCGACCGCCGGCTCTCCGACCTAGCTTTCATCCTCGAGTCGGTGCCGAGCATGTCGGAGACCGATATCCAGCAGCTGCTCGGCCAGAGCCTGTTCGCCGGGTCGGGAGACGGGAGCGTCGACCTAGGCCGCGCGCTGGCCGAGAACGCCGACCTCATCCCCCAGCTCAACGTCGCCGCCATCCTGGAACGGAACCTCCAGGAGCTGCTCGGCCTAGACTTGTTCGTGGTGAGGTCCCAGGTCTTCCAGCGCTTCCTCTACGACCTCTCGGGACTGTCTGGACCGGCGGGGGAGACGACCCTGTCCGAGTACCTGAACAACACAGCCATAGTGGGCGGCAAGTACATCGGCGATAAGCTGTTCTTCCAGGTCATGCTGTCCCTCGTCTCCGATCCGCTTGCATCGACTAGCGCGTTGAGTCTAGACTCCGACATCAGCCTGGAATGGAAGGCGCCGCATTTTACGCTGAATTGGAGCGTCCAGCCCGAGGACTGGGACTCCTTATTCATAGAAAATCAGTCGTTCTCGTTCTTATGGAGAATCCCCCTAAAATGAGGAAGGTCATCGGTATGAAGCGAATAGTGGCAGCGCTCGTCCTGTTAGCCGTCGCCGCCTCGGCGTACGCGCAAGCGGCGCCGGATTGGTACGTCGGAAAGACGATCAAGACAATAAAATTCGAGGGCCTGAATGTCGTTCCCTTGAAGGACCTGGATCCCATCGTCAACGAATTCAAGGGCAAGCCCTTCGACGACGCGCTCTGGATGACGATACTCGCCAGGGTCTACGAGCTCGATTATTTCGAGGACGTCGCGCCCGAGGCCGTCCCCTCCGACGCGGCCTATACCTCGGTGGTGATACTCTTCAAGGTCAAGGAGAAGCCTGCCGTCTCGAGCGTGTCCGTACGCGGCAACTCGGGACTGAGGACCCAGGAGATCCTCGATTCCCTGACGGTCAAGGAGCAGACCATATTCAACGACTCGAGGATGAGGCTCGACGAGATAGCGCTTCGCCGGCTGTACCAGTCCAAGGGCTTCCCCGATATCGCGGTATCCGCGTCCAGCGACGTGCAGGCGGACGGCAGCATCTCGGTCACGTTCACCGTGGACGAGGGCGTGCAGAACATAGTCGAGAAGATACTCTTCGAGGGCGTGGAATCCGTCTCGCAGTCGACGCTCAAGGGAGAGCTGAAGCTCAAGGAGAAGGGCCTGTTCCAGGCCGGCCAGTTCAACGAGGGCAGCCTCGAGGAAAGCCGGCAGGCTATAGAATTCTACTACAAGAAACGCGGGTACGTCGACGCCAAGGTTACCGACGTCCGCCGCGACTCCGTCCCCGCGGCGAAGGGCGGCTCCATGAGGCTCACCCTTACCTTCGTCGTCGAGGAAGGCCGCCGCTACCTGTTCGGCGGGATGGGATTCTCAGGCAATACGCTCTACTCGAGCGAGGAGCTGGGGGCCCTGGTTAAGCAGCAGGTCGGCGCGGTGCTGAATTACGAGCGCCTCATGCAGGACCAATCCAGGGCGGCCGATATCTATTTCGAGAACGGGTATATATTTAACGGGTTTAAGCTCCTGGATTCGCGAGATGAGGAGACGGGGCTGATCTCCTATACGCTCCAGATAGAGGAACGGCCCCAGGCCCATATCGAGGACGTCATCTTCAGGGGCAATACCAAGACGAAGGATTTCGTCCTAAAACGCCTAGTGCCCCTCGTCTCCGGGGACGTCTTCTCGAAGACGAAGGTGCTCGAGAGCCTCAAGAACCTGTACAATACGCAGTATTTCTCGTCCATCGTCCCCGAGTACGAGCAGGGCAGCCAGGATCTATTCGTCGACCTCATCATAAGCGTCGAGGAGCAGAGTACCGCCTCCATACAGTTCGGACTGACCTATTCCCCGAGCTCCTCGGCGGGCAGCTTCCCTATAATCGGCCTCGTGAACTGGAGCGACATCAACTTCCTCGGCAACGGCCAGACCCTGGCGCTCAAGACCAACCTCGCCGTGGCCTCGCAGGACCTGACCTTCTCCTTCAGCGACGATTGGCTGTTCGGGAAGCGCCTGTCCGGGGCCGTCGACTTCTCGTTCAAGCACGAGTCGCTGAGCGCCGCGCAGGATTCCACAGGCGTCATCTTCGACTCCTCCGACCCGACGAGGGTGCCCGATCCCTATTCCAGCTACGAGGAATACATCGCGGCGGGCAAGGTCGTGCCCGACGAGTACCTGATGCAATACGATACCTGGACCTTCAGCCTCGGCTACTCGGGCGGGTTCCGCCAGCCTACCGCGATAGGCACCTTCGGCGTCGTACCCGGGGTCCTCCACGAGCTCGGCATGAAGACCTACGACGACACGCTCTACAGGCCGTTCGATTCGACCATATCGGCCAACCTGAACGATTGGCGCTTCTCCAACACCGTGTACGTCCGCGGCTACCTCAACAACCTGGACCTCTGGTACGACCCGTCCAACGGCTACTACGCCAGCCAGCGCTTCGGCCTGACCGGCTGGTTCGACGGCGAGATAAACCACTTCCTGCGCTCGGACACGAGGGTGGACGGCTTCGTGAAGCTGTTCGACATCCCCTTAACGGAGACCTGGGCCTTCAAGGGCGTGCTCGGCGCCCACTCGAAATTCTCCGCCCTCTTGGCTCAGCCGTGGAGGAGCGAGATAGAGGTGTCCGATTCCAAGAAGGTGGCGATCGACGGCACGTTCGTCGGCCGCGGCTGGTCTTCGCTATCCTCCTATTACGGCACCGCGCTATGGGATAACTGGCTGGAGCTGCGCCTTCCCGTCGTTCCGAGCATACTATCGCTCGACGGCTTCCTGAGCGCGGCCATGGTAGCGGACGAGCGGGGCATCCTCAACGTCAACGATTTCTCCGGCGGCACGAATAGCTACGACCCGAGCCTTTCGCTCGAGAATTTCGCTTTCAGCGCCGGCGCCGGGCTGCGGTTCCTCATACTGCAGTTCCCCTTCAGGATATACTTCGCCAAGCAATTCGTCTTCGACGAGTCCGCCGGGCTCAAGTGGACCGATAAGGATTGGCAGTTCGTGCTTAGCGTCACGACGAGCCTCGATTAACCGAAAACGGGCGGGAGCCGCCGCGTAGGCGCTTCCCGCCCCGTGCAAAGAGAGGGTGATTCGAATGAAAAAGCGGGCGATACTAGCGTTGACGCTCATCGCGCTCTGTTCCCAGGCCTTCGCTCAGCAGATAACTCGCGTCGCGGTCATAGACCTTCAGAAGGTCTACATGACGTACTATAAGGACTCCCAGGCCGTCAGGGCGCTCGAGGAGGAGAAGCTCCGCGTCAACGAGGAGATCAAGCGACTGAGCGACGAGCTCAAGGAGCTCCAGCGTCAGCGGCTGGAGCTGTTGTCCTCGGCGGACGCGCCCACCCTGAAGGCCTTCGACGAGACGCTGTATCGTAAGGCGCAGTACTTGTCCGACTTCGTGAAGATCAAGCAGGCTAGCATTGAGGAGAAGGCGAACGCGCTGTCTTCCGGCGACGCCTTCGTGCAGATGCTCTATAGGACCATACAGTCTATCTCCGAGTCGGACGGATACTCTCTGGTAATAAGCTCGCGCGACGCGGTGAGCGTCGGATCGTCGGTGATATGGTTCAGTCCCATGATCGACATCACCGACAAGGCGATCCAGGCCCTGCTAGGAAGCTGAGGCTTAGTCCTCTTCCTTATCGGCGGCGTCCTTGAGAACGGTCCTGAGCGCCGAGAAGCGGCGCTCGTTCTCCTCGGATAGCTCGATAAGCTCCTCGTGGGCCTTGAGCACCAGCCCGGCTCCGGCCTTCTTGCCCGAGCCGAGGCGCTCGAGAGGCTCCGGGAAGCGCGGTACTTCCTCGTCTATGGCTACGAGCCTCGCCACTCCTATGGTCTTAAGGAGCTTCAGGCACGTCTCGTTGATTCCCGATAGGCGTATCGGGCGCTCGGAGAAGCGTAGGAATCGCTTGTTGAAGCCGACGATGAGGCCCATGAAGGTCGAATCCATGTACTCGCATGACGAGAGGTCGACATACACGTCCTCTACGGCGGGTTTCGCCTCTAGCCTATCGAAGACGCGCGCCTTCAGCTCGGGACATGAATTCGCGGTGACATGCCCCTGGGCTCGGATATACACGCGGTTGTTCGTCTCTTTGATGAATAGCGCTTCTTCCACGATGCCCTCGTATTGTCGGAGATGGCGCGGAAGCTAAAACGATTCCGGCCTCGATTGTATCCTAGTTCAAGTTGCCCTATAATGCAACGACAATGGCCGAACAGCTACCGCTTCTAGAGCAATACGAGCGAATCAAGGCTCGCTACCGGGATGAGATCCTATTCTTCAGGCTCGGGGATTTCTACGAGATGTTCTACGGCGACGCCGTCGAGGCGAGCGCCCTCCTCGGCCTGACGCTTACCCATAGGCAGGCCGCCCCGATGTGCGGCGTCCCCCACCACGCGGCGCGCGGCTATATAGCCAGGCTGCTCCGGGCCGGCAAGAAGGTCGCGATATGCGAGCAGCTCGCGTCCCCGGGCAAGGGAAAGGGCATAATCGAGCGCGGCGTCGTCGAGGTCGTCACGCCCGGGAGCGTCGTGGACGACGATTACCTCGAGTCCGGCTCGAATAACTATATCATCGCCTTCGGCGCCTTCGGCGGGTCGATGGCCGTAGCGTGGGCCGACGCCTCTACGGGGGAGTTCCGGGCCGAGTCGTTCCAGCTGTCGGACGTGGAGCGGCTCAGGCGGGAGGTGTACAGGCTGTCGCCTCGCGAGGCGATAGTGCGCGAGTCGACGCTGGACGACGCGGCGGTGTCGCGGGTGCTCGCGGAGAACCCCGGTATCGTGCTTAACCGATACCCGGACTGGACCTTCTCCGTGGAGCAGGGCAGGTCGGTCCTCCTCAGGCATTTCGGCACGAAGAGCCTCAAGGGCTTCGGCTTCGACGACTCCGACCCCGCCGTCGCGGCCGCCGGGGCCCTGCTCGAGTACCTGCGTGATTCCGTCAAGGTCGAGCCGACTCAGTTCAGGACGCTCAAGGGCGCGGAGGACGCTGCTCACGTGGCCATCGACGAGTCTAGCCAGAAGAACCTGGAGATAGACAGGAACCTCCGCGACGGCGGGACGGCCTTCAGCCTGCTCGGCGTCGTCGACTATACGCGCACGGCCATGGGCGCGCGCTCTCTAAGGAGCCGGCTCCAGAGGCCGCTCCGCGAGCCAGGCGCTATAAACGCGAGGCTGGACCGCGTGGAGGCTCTCTACCGCGACCAGCGATCGCTCGAGCGCCTACGGGCGTCGCTGGGCTCGTGCCGGGACCTCGAGCGCCTCGCCTCGCGCCTCGCCATGGACAAGGCCGCCCCCAAGGACCTCGTAGCCCTCAGGGACACCATCGCCGCCGCGTTGACGCTTAACGAGGCCTTGCCCGCGGGAGCCCCTCCCGGGCTATCGGTCCTCGCGGAGCCCGAGCGTAGGGCGGCGGCGGAATCGCTCGTCGCGACCATTTCCAGGGCGGTAGCGGACGACCCCGCCCCGTCGCCCGCCGACGGCCCGGTCATCAGGGCCGGCTGGGACGCCGGGCTAGACGAGCTGCGCGCGATAAGGGCCGACGCGCACGGCGTGCTCGAGGCCTACCTCGAGGAGGAGCGGGCCGCTACCGGCCTCTCCGGGCTCAGGGTACGGTACAATAAGATCATCGGCTATTACCTGGAGCTATCCAAGGGCGCGGCCCAAGGCGCCCCCTCTCACTTCATCCGCAGGCAGACGATCGCCAACGGCGAGCGCTTCACGACGGAACGCCTCGGCGCCCTCGAGTCGGAGATAAACGGGGCCGCGGAACGTATAGTCGAGCTGGAGCGCTCGCTGTTCTCCGGGTTGCGCTCGGGCCTGCGCGAATTCGCTCCCGCCCTGTTCGACGCCGCGTACGAGTTAGCCGACCTGGACTGCTCCGCCTCGTTCGCGTGGGCGGCCACCGTAAGGGGGTACACTCGCCCGGTAGTCGACGATTCGGTCGTCCTGGACGTCGAGGGCGGGAGGCATCCTGTAGTCGAGGCCTATCTGCCGTCCGGGGAATTCGTGCCGAACGACCTTTCTCTAGACGGGGAGGGCACCGGTTTCGCGCTCATAACCGGGCCTAACATGGCCGGGAAATCCACTTTCCTGAGGCAGAACGCCCTTATCGCCCTCCTGGCCCAGGCCGGATCGTTCGTCCCGGCCGCCAGGGCCAGGGTCGGCGCCGTGGATAGGATTTTCTGCCGGGTCGGCGCGCAGGATAACCTGGCCAGGGGCGAGTCTACCTTCCTCCTCGAGATGCACGAGACGGCGAGCATACTCAATAACGCGGGGCCGCGGAGCCTCGTCGTCATGGACGAGGTCGGCCGCGGCACCGGTACGCTCGACGGCCTCTCCATAGCCTGGGCGGTCAGCGAGCACGTGCTCGACGAGTGCGGCTCCCGTACCTTGTTCGCGACCCACTACCACGAGCTGACGGCCCTGCGCCACCCGCGCCTGGTCGACCTTTCCATGGCCGTCGAGGAACGGGCCGGCGAGGTCGTTTTCCTGAAGCGGGTCGTCCGGGGCCCGGCCGCGGGCTCGTACGGAATACACGTGGCCAGGCTCGCGGGGGTACCGCTTCGAGTCATCGCGCGGGCCGAGGAAATTCGCGCCTCGCTCGAGGCCGACGAGGCCCGCCTGGCAGGGAGCGAGCCCGCCGGCCCGTCAGAGGAGGGCGCGGGGACTGGAGCGGCGACGGGCGCGGCGACGGGCGCGTCCCGCGGATCGGCGATACCCGCGAGAGGCGCCGTAAGAGCCTCGGCGGCGGGCGCCCGCTCTCCCGA